>DAOVOC010000056.1 GCA_030629865.1 bacterium | reverse complement strand
TGCCGCCAAAATTGCCGCACTAATCTTTGAAGAATCAAACGCAGTAACACTGCCGTCACGTTTTTTTATATCTTTTGGTAGTGTTTCAATGCTGCTCATACTCAACGATTGGTTTTCTACCCCATCCATCAGAACCCCCTACGTTTTGTGAAGAAAAAACTCCCCCTGTAACGATCTTAAGCATTACCTGCTGTTTTGCCATTTGTCTGATTCGTGTCAACACCTATGTGCCCGGCAACGGATCACCTTACTTGCGTACAAGAAAGGTAGAGATAAAAAACGGCTGCATTCAAAATGCAACCACGGCAACTGAGATCGGTTCACGAAACCTGTCACAACAACAAGAATGAATGCTTAATCAAACTCCTTGGAGTCTCGCCCACCCGACAATTTATTGCCGATTCAACAGGTGACAATACCGAGGAAAACCGCCTCTCGTCAAGGCATAAAAATAAGTATTTTTATGGTTTTTTGCATAGCCGCCAGCAGTCGAAAAATCAGAAAAGTCAACCAAGAAAAAACCCGCCCAAACAAGCTAATGAAATTTCTAAAAATTGTTTAAAAAAAGAACTTTTCAGGCCTTTTAGAAACAAACAAACCACAAGGCTTTACTTACATGACTGAACCCAAACAACAGAACACGCCAAACAGAAATATTTTTGTTTCAATGTTATCATTTAAAATCACAAAAAATAAATTTTGGTTGTAAAAAAAATGCAACACAGCAAAACTGTCATTCTGAAGCAGTAGCATTTAATGTCTCTAAGGAGAAAAAATGAAGTTGTCTACATTATTGTTGTTATTAACATTATCTATTCCAAATTTTCTTATCGCTACCGAACAACATATAATTTCAAACGGAGAAGAAAACAATTTTGCAAAACAAGGACTCAAAAAACTTAAAAGTATTGATTGGAAAAGATTGGATAAAGAAGTAACAGAAATTTTTAATAAATACGCACGACCAGTTGTAAAAGATCTATGGAATCCAACATTGCAAGAAGCCTTTCGCTTTTCTCACATTTTCGATAAAGAAACATGGAATTGGGAAAACTCAATTCAACCAGAATTACAAGATAAGTTGGCTATGTTAGTAGGCGTCGGCGCGGCGTTTGCACTGGACAAAACTCTTAAAAATTTACTAGAAAAGGGCGTTAGCGAAAAACATATAATTAAACAGCTCCTCTGGCATACTTTATTTTCATTTTGGGGAACCCATATTTCAGAAGAAAATCTTGGCAAATTCCTCCTACTGACAACCCCAACCATCGCAATTTGGACCTTCTTAAACACTAGCCGCGACAAAGAAATTTCTGAAGCAGCTGAAGACGAAAAAGAGCGTATACGATCAATACCAGATCTATTTCTTCGTTTTAAACGAGCATTCCGAAACGTTGTAACAGCAACAACAGCAATCGGAGCGGGGTATTTCATTAGATGCAAAAAAGACGAGGTCAATAAAAACTCAACAGCTGCAGATGAATCCACAGCCCAAGCATCGTCATCAACAGATGAATAATTAATTCAATTAAGATCACGAGGGCACAAAATTCCTATGTGCCCTCATCCAATTCAATGTGTTTCCCCAGTATATTGCGATTTCTATTTGTAATTTGCTAAAATTTAAACGTATACACAAAACACACAATGCATATTTATAACACACAAGATTGGCATCTAGAAAAAGCAACAAAGCCCGATGGAGAAAGGCACATGGCCAATCAGCCTTGTAATCAGGCAAAGAAAGCTTTCGGATACTGGTTCATACTGTTACTCATAACCGGTTGCATTTCACTAATTGCAGCACGAAAACGGCCTCGCCTTCAAAAACGTATTGCGACGGCAAACTTGGAAGTCAAGTCGGCACCCATAGCAGCAGAAACAACCACTGCAACAAAATCGATAGCAATTGAATCAGAAAAACCCGAATCTGAACCTGCAAAGCCAATCCCACCTCCAAAACCTTGGGATATTACCGACCTTGAACAAATCAAAATCCTTCTTAAACACAACGATCAAGAAAAATTCCGCAAAGGCGTGGATGCCTTTGTAGCATTTTTAAAAAAAGGAGATGAAGTTCCAAGCCGGCTCGCAAAATTGCCCGAAAACGAATACGACAAAATATATGATGCGATTTCAGATGCACATAGCCGGGTAAGCTGGAGCTGGAAAACAAAAAAAAATTGGAAATCCATATACAAACTAACGGCATGGGCTTATGTAAGGTTTCCATACAAAGAAGGTTGGCTTGCTGGTAATAAAGATCATATTGAAGAAATGCATGTAAAAACATGTGAAAATTTAAAATCCGCGGGACCAGAATATGCCTTTGAACAAAACAACAACCGCCCCAAATGGCTCGATCTTGGCAAGGATGAACAAAACATTTACAACTGGCCAACAAAAATAGTCTCTTATAACAAACCTTTTGATGTAGGCAGCTACGAAAAAATGAAAGAGCGACTAGAAAAATTTGAAAATCTTTTAGAAAAAGCAAAAGACTCTCTCAATATAACCATTTATCTAAAAGTAGTTGAATATCTAAAATTCGATTTCGATGCCATGAAACATGTTCTTAAAGATGTCGATAATGCACAGCGTAAAAAAACTGAAAAACGGTTCTTTAAAACGCTTGATGCATCTACTACAACACGTGATGGAGTAAAAAGTGCTTTAAAAATCAGCAAACTTGGGCATGGACTACAACAAACTAAAGCATATGTTGCCGCACGAAAGCTTTACCAGTATGTCAAAGAGTATTTTTCATCAGAATATAAAACGAAAACAGGAGATCTGATAAAAAACATCGAGGAAGCTCTAACCGAATATGGAACAGATTAGGAGACAGAAATATGGCAAAGCAACACAAAGTAGTTGTCCTGTGTGCATTCGCACTTTTTTTTATTTTAATGGGTGTATGTCTAAAAAGTGATAATCAAAATTGGCAAGAAGCAGTATCATCAATAGAAAGCATCGGACAAAAAGCACTGGACTCCCTTACTGCAGATGAAGAATCAACAAAAAGTGGAATCCGCGACAGTCTTTTTATGGAAAGTGCAACATTTTTAAAACATATCAACTTAGAGTTAAGCGAACCAGAAACATACCTTGTAGGACTCTCTGATCTTTATCTCATCCTAGATCACGAAGTGTTACCAGTCAGCCAAAAACTACGCAACTCTGTTTTTGCAACTATAAAAAAAGCATACAATCAATCTCGCACCGAAGATGGAGAACAACATCGCAAACATGTCATAGAAATATTAGAAAAATCATTAGGACTTTGGCCTGATGACGATCAAGAAAAACGTATAAGACTTTGGTTATGGCAGGCGTACGAATCTGAAGGCAAAGACCCTACTAAAGAAAAAATTCTTAAAGAAGAAGTGAAAAAAGAAGAAAAACCAAATCCTAAAAAAATTGAAAAGAAAAAACCAAAACCAACAATCCCAAACACACACTTAACAGAACATAAAAAAACACTCAGGCGCATAAAACCAAAACCACAAAAGCCAAGGTCTCCAATCAAAAAAAGAGCCGGAAAAAAAACAGCCTTAAGTAATAAAACCATTCCACGTAAAACCACTGAACGCAAAAAAATAACTGCACCAGGCAAAAGACGTCTTCCTCGCAAGAAAAAACCAACACTGCAAAAGCCTGAGCCAATACCAGCTTCATCAGAACCTATAAACCTCAGGCCAAAACGCGATACAAACGCTCCAGCGACTCCAGAAAGCTCTAAGCGTCCACAACTTTCCCGCAGCAAAAACTCAGACAGACTTGGACAAACGAGATCACCAGCTTCTGAGCCTGAATAGAATAGGTAGTAAAATTTTCAAGAGAGAAGAACCTGGAACGAGAGAACCTCGCTCCAGGTTCTTTTTTTTAGTACTGTATTGCTTGCAGCACCACTATATTTTAAATACAAATGCCTAGCTCAAGCTCAGGAGAACAAAACGTGAACACAAAAAAACTACCTATATTACTCTGTTTGCTCTTTACTGGCACATCATCACACCTGTCTTCAGCAACGATCAAAGAAAAAACTTTTTTGAGGACCCAACCACCAGGATGTGGCCTCCTTATGCGACTCGACACCGCTAATATCGGTAGATATCGCAAGCCTGGAGAGCCTCAATTAAAAATGCATATCACACCGTTTTATCGGTGGTCATACAATAAATCTGATATAGGCAAATATTTTGGCATGTATAATGATAATAGTGGTGCTCTTGATGACTTTATTGAAGTCAATAGTGACAGTGAAACAGCCTTGGGCAATTCTGGCGACTTTATTCATGACCAAACAGGAACTGCAATAGAGTTAAAAGATAAAGTCTTGCTTCGACCAGACCGAAAAACATATGGGGCACGCATCGATATGTGCGCAGACCTAGATGAATCTGGTGATCTGCAACTTAAAATTGGCATTCCTCTTGTAAGGGTAAAAACATCAATAAATCCAGAAAGTATAGGAATAACTCAAGCAGGAGAAGTGCCTGGCATGGGGAAAACCGCAACACTGCTAGATTTCCTTTCTGGCAACATAAAAAACCTTAGTACTGATAACAAACAAGAGCCTCTCGAAAAGCTTAAAGCTCCAGCAACGTACCAATCCAAAATGGGATTTTCTGACGCTGAATGGTCAATTTCTTCGCTTATCGTCAAAAAAGAAAACCATCTAGTTAGATTCGGAATAATTGGAACTCTGCCAATAAATAAAAAACCAGAAGGCGAGTTTTGGTTTGAACCACTTTTAACTAACGGGAAACACGTTTCTATAGGAGCAGAACTTTCTGGACACGCTCGTCTCTACAGAAAATATTCTTGGCAAACTAATGTTTTTACAGATTTGGAATACCGCTACTTCTTTAAAGGAAGCGAAATTCGCACACTGCTTTACCATAACGCCACTGGCGAATATTCAGCTTGGCCGGTCCAATCACTTGGCGGTCAAATTGGCGAAAAAGGCGTATTCCCACTTGCCAACATTACAACGAGAGAATATGACATAACACCAGGAGCTCTTTTCGAAGGAGTTTTAGGAATTAATATTATGAGAAAAACATACTCTATAGCTATTGGATATTCTGTTTATGCACGATTTAAAGAAAAAGTAGAAATTCCATCGTGGAATGACGACACTTACGCAATAGCACTTTATGAATATGACACAACTGACGATTTCACTACTTTGGATGCATTTTCACTAGCAGTTGACGGCAACAACGCTCCACAAGCACAACGAACCATTAACAAAGAAAATTTGGTCGCAGATTCAGCCGCAACACCATGGCAACTTACCCACCGAGTATTTGCTGCAATCGATTATCAATCAAGCTCAACAAAATACCCAGTGTTTGCAGGTATCGGAGGATTTGCCGACTTCGCTATTCGCGAGAACTCGGCCCTAAAAGAAATTTCTTTTTGGCTACGAGCAGGAATAACGTTTTAGGAAAGAAGCTCTCAGACTTTCTATCCGAGATAATTAACTATGCTACTTAGCTGCAACTGAATAGCCGCACTCTTTATCCTGGCATACATATTTGGTGCCATCTTTAGATTTTGAAATCATAAGGTAAGGCTTTTTACACTTTGGACATGGCGTTTCAACAACATCCCCAAAAATCGCAAATTTACATTTTGGATAATTTTCGCATCCCCAAATTACGCCCTTTTTCCAGTTACGTTTTTTGACCATACCACCATCTTCTGGACACTTCATTTTCAAAGTTTCTGAATGGATATATTTGCAGTCAGGATAGCCGGGACATGCGATAAATTCACCAAATCTACCCATTTTCTTAACTAGTTCTTTTCCACACTTTGGACATTTCATATCAAGAGTTTCTGGCTCTGGAGCT
>DAOVOC010000091.1 GCA_030629865.1 bacterium | reverse complement strand
TCCGGGCTTGACCCGGAATCTAGGAGCATATTACAAGAAAAGATATCTCTGAAATTTAAATACCCCTTTTGTAAGAAAAGTTTCTCTGGATCCCAGATCAGGGTCTGGGATGACAAATAGTCGGAGCCTGTAACGACAAATAAGAAGTTTGCAGGATGACAATTTGGAGATAGGATTTTTTGTTAAAAATCTTTGATAAAAGTAACATGCATGATGCTGTTCAATTGACTTTTCTGCCATATTTCAGTTATTCCATAAAGCAGACTTAATCGAGGTTTTGCTTGCAACTATTGATTGATAGAAAATAGATGCGGGCGCACACAAAAGGCTGAAATTATGAAAAAGATGCTGATGGTTGTGCTCAGTTTTGTCTTTATATCGGGCACTCTTGAGCTTGGAGCGGTTCTGCCACAGTCGGCAAAAATGGATGATGTTTTAAAAGACATGGAAAGTTCTATAAGTTCACAGGATTTTAAACACGTTGGAAATAGGCTCGAATTTTTATCAAAACATTTAGAAAAAGGAGAGGCGTCGCGGGCAGACCAGCAGCGCCTTGTTTTTATTGCAACAAGTCTTGTGTACGGTTTAACCGAATGGATTTCAAAACGACCTTCGTACGGGTTTGACATGCTTCGTATGGAGGCGATGAACAATCTAAATAACATCCAGCGGGTTCTTGATGAACTCGATGAAAAGGTTCCACAAATCAGCGTTGCAAAAAATGCGATCCAAGCTTTTTATGGCCGTTCTGGCGGAATGTTTGGCATGGGTATGGGCGGAGCGATGCCAGGAATGGGTGGCATGTCTATGGGCAACATGGGGATGGGCGCTATGCCTGCTATGGGCGGTATGCCTGTGGGGGGAATTGGAATGGGCGCAATGCCGGGAATGGCTGGTATGCCTATGGGCAACATGGGTATGGGTGCAATGCCTGCGATGGGCGGTGTTGGTGCCCCGATGGCAGAAACTATGGTGATGGGAGGTGGAACGGTAAAAACTGTTGCCGGGCGCAAATCTTTGCCAGAACCAATTCCATCGATTCGTGAAAAAGATATCAAAACACCTCTTGAACAAGCGCAGCGTGGTCTTAAAAAATTGGGGAATATTACCAAGCCAGGTGATCGTGCCAATAATTTTATTAATGCAATGAAATCGCTTAAGACTGCTATAGATGCAGCAAATACAATTAAAAAGTATGCGGATGTAGAACGTTTTACAAATGCAGATTCGGTTAGATTTTATGTTTCAAATGACACTATTGTTGAAATTGGAAAAACCGCAATCCAAGCACTGAAAAAAGTTTCTGTTAGTCCTGGAGCAGCGGGGCTTGTTGGAGTAAGTGATGACAATGCACGAATAGCATTTGCTGAAGTGGTCGCGGCAATTCAAGGTGAGCTTGGAGTAAAAGAGCGTTATATTTACGGTCTTTTAAGTTCTCTTAGCCCAAAAGATCTGAAAAAGTTGGAAGAAGGACAAAAAATGGCAGAGCATCGTGTTCGTAAGGTTATTGGCGAAGGGCTTTTGGCAACAGTGCGTTCAATTATGTTCGATTATATGCCTGGGAATGTAGAAGGAGAGAAAAAGGCTCATAAAGAGGGTCTAAAAATGCTTGTCAAAATTATAAAGGGGCGTATCCATAAAGGTGTCGGTCCTCGTGGAGAAGTTGTTGGTGCATGGAAAAAATTTAAAGATCGCGAAGTTCAATTGATTGCAAAAGGTATTAGCATAGGTCTTAAACGATTGGACTTGAC
Organism: bacterium; assembly: GCA_030629865.1. Lineage (GTDB taxonomy): Bacteria > Babelota > Babeliae > Babelales > DAOVOC01. Next base: position 1,717 of record DAOVOC010000091.1, on the reverse strand, counting down.
ACGGTTGGAACGTGGTTTTGATGATCCAGAATCGTTCAAAATCGCGATGGATGTAATTGAAGCTCTTTTGAGCCGTGTGGATTTGATGTATGAGATTAAGAAAAACGCGAGTGGTGCGCTAAGCTCAATTTGGAAACAGCTACCACAGCTTGGCAAGCGAATCGGTGGGATGGACAGGCGCCAGGAAGAATTTTTTAAGCAGCTTGGTAAGGCTTACGAGCAAGGGCTTTCCAACGAGCAAGATACAAAAATTGTTATTACTGCAGGCCAGTTTCTTGGTCGTGCTGGGCTAACGCCAGCAGAGCTAATCCCTGCTGGTTGGGGTATTTATGTTGTCGATAATGATGAAGAAGCTGCATCAAGAATAATCCAGGGGGCCAATTATCTTGGGTGGGCCATTATGAGTTCTGCGTTGCAGGCGTACGAAAATCGTCAAAAAAAAGAACAAGATAAGCTTGCTTCGGCATACAAAATGCTTGGATGGAGTGCCCGGCTAACAACCAAAGTGCCAGTTTTTAAAGGTGTTTCGTCTATGGTTGGAAATATTGTTGTCCGGCTTCGCGACAAGCTTTTAACCATTGGTGGACTGAAAGATAGTGGTGAAGCATACGTGCAGCTTGCCAAAGTTTTAAATCTTCTGCGTGGCGAATTTATTGCACCAGAAAAAGAAAAAGTGGCGCTTAAATCTGGCCTTAACATTTTGTTTAGAGACTTTGATGAATCTGTTAAAAGTATGATTTCCAAGGATCTTGGGCGTGCAATGCGGCGTGCCAAAGAAGAGGGTTATGACAGTAGCAAAGAATTTATGTTCGATGTTACATCGCTTGCAGAGCCTCCAGCGGTTACCGAGCTTTATGGTGGCAGTTTTGCCAGGCCAAAAGCTGCAAAAGAGGCCGCTTTAAATGAAGATTTGGAAAAAAAAGTTGAGCCAGCTAAAAAATCGAATGTAGTAATTCCAGCGTTGCCTAGCGCACTTGCAGTTCCTGGTGTGTAATGTTTTTCTGTTGCAGTCATGGGCAATTCATTGGGATGAGGAGTTATAAAATGAACATTGTTTTTAAAGTGTTTTTTCTTGGCATTTTTTCATCCTGCTTTTTGAGTGCGTCGGAGCAGCCTGTTGGAGGGTTTATTCGACATGATAAGGTTTTCGATCCAAAAAGACGCTCAACTATAAATGTTTGTACTTTCGAAGATCTTAATCATCCTGGAGTAGTTATTAAAAAAGAATGTTCTGATGAAGACCTAAAAAAACTTCTTTTTCAAGAACAAGAGAAAGAAGTTCGTCCAGAAAGAATGTTTTCACAGCCTGGTGGAGTGCAGGAGCCTTTTGTGAAAACCTCTTCAGTTCTACAGTCTCAGTTGCATAATTGGGATATGCCTCAATCAGATGATCCATATCGATCTTTTACAAAAGTTCATGAAGCTAAAGCTATTTATGAAGGCTTGGAGTTTGGAGAAGAGTCTGTTGAAATAGCGAAATTGAGAAAAGAAATCGAGAGGCAGGATGAACTGCTTGATAAGTATGAAAACGATCTTGCTGTGTTTGAAGAACAATTGACAAGACCTATGTCGGTTGAAGGAAAAAACAGAATTAAAGAAGAAAAACGAGAAACGGAAAGATTAATTTACGAGCTTTCTCGTGTGCGGATTAAAACAGGCAGACGTTTCATTAAACTCCGAGATAAAGAGGCTGCCGAGATTGATGATGATGATGATG
>DAOVOC010000092.1 GCA_030629865.1 bacterium | reverse complement strand
TGCCAAAAGCATCAGTAAAAGCGAGCATCGTTTTAGAGTTGGTTTCATTTTTTATCCTTGTTTATATGTACAAATCAGTATAATTATGCTACAAAAGAAGCTTTATTTTGTCGAATAGTGGTTAAATAAACACAATTTATTCTCTTTTTTTGGCTCCCGAGAACTCTTGTTGTGAAGAGATGCATTGTTTTAAACTCTCTAAGTGTTTTGGGGTGCAGTACAAGCTCGGCACGGTTGTGTTTGGCTGGGTGGTGCCCCTGCGGAGCTGCCTTGCAGGGGGAAACCTTTGCAAGGCAGTCGGTTTATCTAGAGGAGACGAGAATGAAAAAAATAGCTTTTGTTATTGCCATGTTGGCTTGTGTAACATGTGGTGCCAAAGAAAGTAGAAAGGTTACAAGGCTGCGAAAAGAAGTCAAAAAACTGGTCAGTGAACGTGATGTAATGCGGAATAAAATAAAAATGATTGCTACCAAAGTTACCGTACAACGAGCAGAAATTAAAAATACACGTAATGAGCGTAAGCCACTTGTTGAAGAGCGTAATTCTAAGCGTAGTAGAATTGATAAAATTGCAGCAGAAGTTATTATGCCGGATTCTCCTAAGGATTCCCTAACTAAAGAGAGAAATGCTCTTAAAAAAGAAGAAGGACAACTAAAAGGTCGAATTGATAATTTGGCAACAAAAATTGCCAAGTACAACACTGAGATCGAGAATCTAAAAAAGGAACGTGAAACTCTGCGAGAGCGCATCATGGCCAAAAATGATATTATCAGCGCAAAACGAGATTTGTTAACGACACTTGAGTAAAGAAAAGTTTCTGTTTAAAAAGGCGTTGGTTTGTCTGGCGCCTTTTTTTGTTTTATCAAAGCATTTAAATACTTATTTTGTGCTCGCTACTCTTAACTTATTGTGCATATGTGAAAAAGTAGGAGAAGTGCTGTGAGCACCGCTTGTGTCCGCGTTTTTTTAGCTCTTTCGATTTTTGTTGTTGGTACTTGGCTGATAGGAAGAGCAGCGGGGACGCGGAATGTTAATAGAATTTTTATGGCAAATATCCGTTAGTAGAAAGATCTTATAAAAGGGCGCCCATTAGACGCCCTTAATTTTCAATCAGTGCTACCGTGTGCCGCCAGATGCTGGGCCTTCTAGTTGTTCAATCCAAGCTGGTTTTGGCCTTTCATGTCTTGCATCACTTAAAGCGTCAAGGAATGCTTTTTTTGAATCCCTATCGCCTGGTGCGTTATAAGCTCCGAGAGCTAAATCTCTGATATTCGTCGGTACATTTCTAAGATCGAGTACTCGCTCTGCAAGTGGATGTACAGGATGAGTTCTTTTTATTGTTCTTGCTATTGCAAGACTGCCCATTAAAAAGGCACAAATTGCTAATGCTAATGCAATATTAATTTTTTGTTCCATTTTCATTACTCCTACTTCTGGTAGTTGCCGGGTTAAATACTTGGACAGTTACTTTAGGAGTTTTGCCGAAAAGTTTTCTATTTGTCAATAAAGTTGTACTAGTAGTATTTTGATTTGATTTGAAGAATTTCTAAAGCGCTGGTTTTGCCGGGGTTATTAAAGTTTTATGCCATTTTTCTTTTTTCTTCTAAAAAATAATTTTGTCAGTTCAATTGCAAACAGTTTGATCATTGCAAGTCCAAAAATAATTCCCCATTCAGTAAAATTAAGATGTGCTACATGCATTATTTCAGGGATAATGGGCATAAATGGAATCATAAGTTGTATAAAAAAGCTGATAAGAACAGCCCAAATAAGCCACATGTTTGAAAATATATTTGTGGAAAATAGCGAGCGGCGCAAGGTGCGTGTGGCAAAGACATAAAAAAGTGAATCAATAGCTGTTGCGTTAAAAATGATTGTGCGAATGTGGTCGATGTGTAGGTTCCATTGGAGCATCAGGAAATACATTGTAAATAATCCGATATCCGTAACAATACCGATGATGAAAATGAGTGTTTTCATTTCCATATTTAAAATGGGTTCATTTTTTTTGCGGGGAGGTTCATCCATTATGCCTTTTTCACCAGGTTCAGCAGTCAAGGCCATGCTTGGCAGGCCATCTGAGACGAGATTGATCCAGAGAATTTGCGTTGGCAGGAGTGGAATGGGTAGCCCAAATAGTAGTGCCCCTGTAACAAGAGCTATTTCGGTAAATCCATCTGCCAAAAAGTAGACGATCACTTTTCGGATATTATCGAAAATGATGCGGCCCTCTTGAATCGCGGCGCTGATTGTTGCAAGATTGTCATCCAAAAGTACTATTCCTGCGATGCTTTGTGCAATTTCGGACCCCGATCCTTGTGCAACCCCAATGTCTGCTGCTTTAAGAGCTGGTGCATCGTTTATTCCATCACCAGTCATTGCTGTTGGCTTGCCATGTGATTGCCACGCTCGCACGATTCTGATTTTTTCGTGTGGAGGCGTTCTTGCAAAAACAGTGGTGTCTAAAACTCTTTCTTTGAGTTCTTGATCGCTCATTGCCTTAAGATCATCTCCGTGAATGAGGTTGCCATTTTCTACATCGAGACCAGCCTGCTGTGCGATAGCCTTTGCTGTTGCTGGGTGATCACCAGTAACCATTACCACTTTTATTCCAGCTTTTTGCATTGTGGTAACTGTTTTTTTTGCCTCTGGGCGCAGTGGATCACTGAAGCATAACAAGGCTTGTGGTGTGCAGTTTGACGGGAGATGTTCTATATCGAATTGAGTATCATCTTTTGATGCAAGTGCAATGACCCTGAAGCCTTGAGCTGAAAGTTTTTCTGCCTCTGATTTAAGATATTCGGTTGTCTTGGCATCGTTACAAAAATTAAATACGGCTTCTGGTGCGCCTTTGATTATAAGTTGCTGCTTTCCACCATTTTTATGAACTGTTGCCATAAACTTGTTTTCTGCAGAAAAAGGAATTTCAGAGATTCGTTTGTAGGTGGATTCTTGTTCGGTTTTTTCTATTCCGATTGCTTTTGCTCCTTTTATTACTGCTATTTCAAGAGGGTCTCCAATTAACCCAGATTCAGTCTTCTGTGCATCATTATTAAGAACTGCTAGCTGAAGTAGTTTTACAAGCTCTTTTTTTTCTGTAGGCGAAATTTGGGCTGTTTCCGTTACCGTGTATGTTTTTGTCGGGGACACAATGTGGGTTAGCCCTAGTTTTCCCTGTGTTAGCGTGCCGGTTTTATCTGCGCAGACCACAGAAACACTTCCAAGGGTTTCTGCAGCTAGTAGGTTTTTGACAAGCGCTTTACGTTTAAGCATTCGCCTCATGCCGATTGTTAAAATTACAGTCATGGTAATCAAAAGGCCTTCTGGGACAGCTGCAACGTTTAGAGCGACGGCAAGAGAGAAAAATTCATGTAGCGTTAGGCCATGTAAAAGCCCAATTGAGGTTGCAATAAGTGTTATCGTGATAAGGAGGCCGCCCAAAAACC
>DAOVOC010000094.1 GCA_030629865.1 bacterium | reverse complement strand
GTGTTTAAGGCAACAAAAGTCGATAGCGTCTACACCTCAGATCCAATCAAAAATCCCGATGCACAAAAAATAAAAACATTAACGTACAAAGAAGCTCTAGACAAAGAGATTAAGGTTGTAGACAAAACTGCACTGACGCTTGCACAAGAACATGGCATCGTTATAAAAATTTTTAATGCATTCGATACCAATGCAGTTGTGAATGCAGTCGAAAACAAAGGTTATGGAAGCACAATTACTCCATAGCGACAACTTTCCAATGACACTTCAAACTACCTAATGAAAAAGTCCCGGGCTGCAAAAACATCCCGGGACAAAGAAAATTATTAAGAAAAACTAATTAAACAACGTTTTGTGCTTGTTCTCGAACCTTTTCAAGCTCAACCTTGATATCAACAGCCAGAGAAGCCACTTCGTAGTCGGAACATTTTGCCGCAAGCGTATTCGTTTCTCGCAAAAGTTCTTGGGAAATAAAATCTAGTTTTTTACCTTTTTCATCAATTGCAGATTCAATTAATTGCTTTGCAGATGCAGCATGAGCATTAAAACGAGAAATTTCTTCGTGCACATCAATTTTGTCCAAATGGTGTGCCATCTCATCAAGTTGCGCTTGGGCAGAACTTTCGCCACTTTGCACCTTAGCCGAAATTTCGCTTACCTGCTTTTTACAATCTCTAACCATAACAACATTGCGAGAGCTAACCTTTTCCATAAGCTGCTTGCAGTTGGCTAATCCTGTAAGAAGGTCTAGTTTTAAAAAATCACCTTCATCCCGCCTTGTTGCAACCAAAACCTCAATAGACTTTTTAATGCCATCAAAAAAAGCTGATTCATCGCTCTTTTCAAGCCCCATGCGTTCAAATGACAAAACGTGTGGCAACTGCAAAAGCTGTGGAACACCAAGCTCACCAGAAATACCAAGCTCTTCGCCAATTTTTTTTGACTCTTTTACATACTCAGAAGCTAGGCTATGAGCAACAACAAGCTTTTCTAAAGCTGCAGAACTATCAGTAAATTTAACGATAAGAAAAGCTCGGCCACGCATAATACTCTTACGCAATAAAGATATCACACGGCCTTCAAACGAACCGAGCGCAGGAGGAAGTTTGCATGTTACTTCAAAAAACCTAGAGTTCAGCGTTTTAATTTCAATCGCAAGATGAATTGTCTGCTTTGCATCTTCTGGACGCAGCGCAATCTCTGTAGATGCAAACCCCGTCATACTCAAACACATAAGAAGCCTTTCAAGCCTTTTGAATCATTCTTTCGAAAATTGCCATCCAAAACAAAAGTTTAGAGTAGCAACGAAATAACATTTAAAAAACTCATTCAACGTTGGCATACATATTTTGAACATCATCTAAGTCTTCTATGCCATCAAGAAACTTGAATACTTGTGCTTCGTCTTCTGCTAAAATTTCGAGAGGTTCTTTGGCAAGCCACCGCAATTCTGAATTTTGCACTTTAAAACCAGATTTTTCTGCCGCAATTTTTACTATATCTAGATCTTTTGGCTCACAAGTAACCATGGCAACTTCATCGAGCATCTTTACATCATCAATTCCAGCTTCAAGCAATTTCTCCATTATCTCGTCTTCATCATGCCCGGCCACTTCCATCTCTAAAACGCCTTTATTTTCAAACATCCATGCAACAGCGCCACTTTCCGCCATGTGCCCACCATGCTTTGCAAAATAATGCCTAAGCTCAGAAACACTGCGGTTTTTGTTGTCTGTAAGAACCTGTACAATAAGCGCTAGTCCTTTTGGACCATAGCCTTCATATGTTGCCGCCTCGTAAGTAGCTCCTTCAAGCTCTCCGGTACCCTTTTTAATCGCACGTTCAATATTATCTTTCGGCATATTGGCTGCTTTGGCTTTTTCTACCAATAAACGCAGTTTCGCATTCGCAGAAAGATCCCCACCGCCATCTCGAGCAACAACAGTGATTTCCTTAATGAGGCGCGTAAAAATCTTGCCTCGCTTAGCATCTTCTTTGGCCTTTTTATGCTTGATATTCGCCCACTTGGAATGACCAGCCATAGCAGCACCTCATACTCAACAACAGTGAAAATCACCACGCTCATGCGAGCGAACAGATGTGTGAAATGTAGCTATTTTTACACTCTTTGTCGACACGCCTTAGCGAACAAAAAGATCAACCTGTTCAACCTCTTCATCACCAACAAGGTCTCGTCTTAGTTCTCGATATTTTCGATCTGGAATTTTGCGACCACGTGAAGTTTTTTGTAAAAGCCCAAGCCGCAGCAGAAATGGTTCGCAAAAATCTTCTAAAGTATCTTTGTCCTCTCCCGTCACTGCAGCTAAAGTTTCCAGTCCAACTGGCCCTCCACCAAAGTCTTTGACCAGATGTGTTAAAATTTTACGATCAAGTTTACTAAGCCCTTTGGCATCAACACCCAAAAACTCTAAAGCATCGGTAGCAACAGCCTTATCTATAATGCTTTTACCGTGCACCTGCGCATAATCACGCACCCTGCGCATAATCCGCTTTGCAATTCTAGGCGTGCCACGCGAACGTACACCAATTTCTGAACATGCCTCAAATTCAAGTTTAATATTTAAATGCTGTGCTACTTGCTGAACAATTTGTGCCAACTCTTCTGGCTCATAAAAGTCTAGGCGCTCGACTATTCCAAAACGTGTCTGTAACGGCCCAGAAAGAAGCGCTGTTTTGGTTGTAGCACCAATGAGAGTGAACGGATTAAGCGGAAGGCGAACAGATTTTGCACCAGCCCCTTGCCCAACGATCATATCAACACAAAAATTTTCCATAGCTGAGTACAAAACTTCTTCAACATGTTTAGGCAGCCTGTGAATTTCGTCTATAAAAAGAACTTCTCGCGGCCCAAGATTGGACAAAATCGCCACCAAATCACCACTTCTGTCCAAAACCGGAGCACTTGTTACCTTGTACGCAACGCCTAACTCGTGAGAAACAACAGTTGCCAAAGTTGTTTTTCCAAGCCCAGGAGGTCCAAAAAGAAGTATATGGTCTAATGCCTCTTCGCGCTGTTTGCACGCATTTACATAAAGTTCTAGTTTGCTTTTAACCGCTCCCTGCCCCAAATATTCTCCAAATGTCGTGGGAGAAAATGAAGCAGGACCATCTTCTGGTGTTTCTTTAAAGTTTAATAGTTCCATAGGAGTTTCAAGCTTCATAAGCATTCGCCTTCACAGAAAATGAACCAGAGACTCTGCTTGCTATTT
>DAOVOC010000052.1 GCA_030629865.1 bacterium | reverse complement strand
TATATCACCAGCTTTGTTTGCCTGCAAAATGTATTCAAAGGTTTTGATCCCGCCCTGTAGAGCTTGTTTGTTGTTTATTTCTTTAAAGTCGGTTTTTGAATCATACGCCTTAAATCCAGCAGGCAGTGTAAGCTCTGGGGCTGTGATTTGGGCAAAGTTGCCGTTTCCCTCGAGTATTAACGTTAAAACTACCGGTTCTCCAGCAGAACATTTTGTTTTTTCTAAAGAAAGCTCAAAAGATGAAAAAGATCCAATGCCGTCGACAGCATGTGGAGCGTTAGGAATTGGTTGGACGTTAATTGTTGTAGAAGCTGAGCGGACAACTGCGTCTCTACTATTCATGAGTTGTCCAAAAATGCTACCAAAGAATGCGTCGTGTCTGTGGTGATTTGTTCCGGTGTTTGCGCGGTAATGAATTGGAAATTGTCCTACAGAAAAATTACCTGGCTTGGTTGGTGTAATTAAAAAGTTGTTTTCGATAACTGCATATGGTGTGCGCTCTATTGCCATGCGCTTTTGAGATGAAGATAATTTTTTAATTTCAAAACCAGAAATTTCAGGTATTTCTGTTTGAACATCAAGAACTTTTTGCTCTTGTGCATAGATGCGCATTGTCATTAGGCTTGCTTCCCACACAAATGGCAATGGGTTTGAAAATTCAAGCTCTGCAAAGCAAATTTGGTTAGCAGCTTTTTTCCCTTTAGAGTTTTTTGTTTTAGATGGTGGGGTAATAATTATTTTTATTTTTTTTGATTGGAACGTTTTCCCATCGCATGTTGCCATTACAGGGCCAAGTGTTAACGTTTCCGCCTTAATAGGCATGAGTTCAAAGTGGTAGATGTACGAAGTTGATTGCCGGCTTCCAGCAAGCTCAAAACTGGTGGAGGTGCTTTGCGAGATGGTTTGGAAATTTTCGATTCCAGAAATTTGTACATCTTTAGGCGAACTTTCGTTTGTTGAAATGGTTACATGAAATCCAAAAGATTCATCGGCAAAGCCTTCATATGTTTCTACTTTGCTGCGCCTGGATGTTTTGCGCAGCATGTCGATATTTAGATCAATTTGGGTGCTATAAGCGTTCAGAGTACAAAGTGCTGCAAAAGGGAGAAATATTAGACGAACAATTTCTTTGTAAGAAAAATAATTTTTGAAATACAAAATTGATTTTGTAAAAAATGTTCCACTGGATTCCGGATCAAGTCCGGAATGACAATGGAGAATGTTTTTATTCATATCAAACAGTCTCCTTTACCACGATTTTTGCCCGTAGTTTTGAACGGGTGCAGTGCCTTTGCTAAGCGCAAGAATACGACGTTTTTGAAGTTGGGCTTCATTGTTGTCTAGTTGATCGAGTAGTAATTTTGAGCCTCTCTCTTCCATAAGCTCTTGAACGTTAACCATGTTCTGTGAGGATGTTTGTGAATCATCAGTACCATTTGATGCCATGGATGGTGCCTGGCTATTTGCCTGCCCGCTATCTTGTTCTGGCTTTTCGTTTGCTTGTCCATCCTTTTTTGCGTCTTGGTTTTTAGACATCAGCTCAGAAAATTCTTCACTGTCTTTTTCGGGTTCTTTCTGTGTAGCTCCTGCTGAATTTTCTTGTTCTCCTGGCTTGTTTTCATCATTGTTTCCAGTTCCTTCTTTTTCTTCTTCGGTTTTTTCTCCATTTTGAGAATCATCCATCTGGTCGCCAGTGTTCGACATACTTAAATCCTGAGTTTTCATATCTTGCCGTGCACGATTTTCGTTTCCTGAGCCGCCAGGTGATGATTTTTGTGAATTGCCAGCCTTGTCATTGTTTTTTGAATCAGAATCTTTTTTGTCACCTTGATCTTTTTGTTGATTATTTTCTTGGGTCTGGCCGCTTTCTTGTTGAGATTGGTCTTGGTTTTCTCCCTGTTGGTCTTGTTGGTCGGGCGAATTTTGTTGTTGTGATTGTTGGTTAGGGTTATGTTGGTTTTGGCTATCTTTAGAATCGCTTTTTTTTGAATCTTGCTTTTGGCTTTGGTCTTGTTGATTTTGGTCTAACTTATTTTCAATATCTTTTCGTGAGTTCTCAGCCTTTTCTGGTTCGTTTTCTATTTGTTCTAGATATTTTTTGAGTTGCTCTATCAAGTCTTCGATTGCTTTGAGGTTGTTTTTTACACGCTGGTTTTTAGGTTCTTTTTTAAGCGCTGCATAGCAGTGGTTTGCGGCGGTTTGGAGTTCTTGTATTGCTTTTGCAACTTTTTCTTTTGATTTGAGGTTTTCTTTTAGGTCTTTGGTTGCGTCGGCAAATTTACTATTGCCTGCATTTGCATATGCTTTTGGTTCTAAAAACTGTTGGTCTGGGTGTTTTTCTGCAAGCGTTGCTGCTCGCAGAAAATGTTTTTCAGCTTGTGTAAATCGATTTTCTTTATGATTTGCTACGCCAAGGTTAAAGCTGAGCAGTGGATTGTTTGGGTTTTCTGTCTGCAGTTCTTCAAGAATATTTCGTGTTTTTTGGTAGTGTTTTTTATCAAATGCGTTTTTTGCAGTTTTTTGTAAGGAATTAATTGCAAAAAATAATGAAAAGAAAATTATAAGTGCAAGAGTGGTTGTCGTACCTGCAATTGCGGCGATTTTAATTGTTTTTCTCATATCAAATACTCGTTTTTATATTAGCCATTGGATGGCATATAATATGCCTGCAATGCCCATAAACCATGGATATTGATCTTCATAGCGTGAAATCTTGCGATCTTCAATAGTTTCTTTTTCAAATTTTTCGATGTATGCAGCAATGTGTTTGACATCAGAATCGTTGTATGTCGTTTTTATGTATTTTCCGCCAAGTGTTTTTGCCATTTCTTTAAGAAGCGGTTCGTTAAGTTTCGAAAGAGCTACGCTTCCATCTTCGTTTAGCTCATGGCCTGCCTGGCGTCCATTAAAGCCAATTTTGGGTACTGGAGCGCCTTCTGGAGTTCCAATCCCAAGTGCGATGACTTTAACATTATTTTGTTGTGCTTGTTTTACTGTTGACTGAAAGTTGAGCGAAAAGTCTTCTCCATCAGTTATTAAAAGAATGATTTTATGTTTGCGGCTTGGGCAGCGTTCAAAAAGTTCCATAGATTTGGCTAGAGCTTGGTCGATAGCGGTGGTGCCAGAAGAAATAGATTGTGTGTCAACTTGATCTAGAAACATTTTAAATGCAGAAAAATCGCCAGTGAATGGGCATTGTACAAATGCTGAGCCCGAAAACAGTACTAGAGCGAGCCTTTCTGGGCCTAGTCTGTCTAGTAGGTTACGCAATTTTAGTTTTGTGAACTCAAGTCGGCTTGGAGAGATATCTTTGGCAAGCATGCTGCGCGAAATATCGAGTGCAACTAAAATGTCGCGGCCCTCGTGCGTTATGGTTTGTTCTTTTTCTCCCCACTGTGGCTGTAGAAATCCAATAAAGAAGGCACTTAAAGACGCTGCAAAAAGTATAAATTTAATAATTCGACGAAATTGTGAAGACTTGCGAAAGAGCGATGTTTTGTGCTTTTTGTGAGCAAGTTTTTTTATCGCTTGGGAGTTGGCTTTAAATGCGTAAATTGCTCCGGCTATGATTGCTGCAAATAATGGAATAAACAATCCGACAAGATGTGTGTTGTGCCAATAAGTTGTCACCATGCCAGTCCTTTCCATAGCCAAAATTTTAAAAATGCTTCTATGCAAAGTAATACAAGAAGTGGAAATGCAAACAACCAAAAAGCTTCGTAGTAATGCGAAAAGACGTCAGCTTCACGTTTTGTTTTTTCGAGTTTATCAATGGTGTTGTAGACGTCTCGGATTTCTTTTGGGTTTTGGGCTGCAAAAAATCGCCCTCCTGTTTCGTTTGCGATATGTGTAAGAAGTTTTTTATCGACTCCGGTGTCTTGGCGATTGCCTGCTGGTACTATGTGTCCGAATTGTTGGAAATAGCCGCCATTTTCGTTGCCAATGCCCATTGTGTAAACCTTAATCTTATATTGTTTTGCCAATTTGATCGCTTGTTTTATAGAGACTTTTGAGCGCCCTGTTGGTTGTCCATCTGTGAGCAGGATGACAATTTTACTTTTTGATTTTGAGTTGCGAAGCCTGGATACTGCTGTTGCTAGCCCTTGTGCAAGCGCGGTTCCATTGGGATTTACAAAGCCGATTTCTAGAGCTTCGATAGATTCTTGTAGCAGAGATTTATCCAGCGTTGGTGGTGCAAGAGACAGGGTGTCTACCGCAAATACGACAAGCCCGATCGGGTCATTTGGCCGTTTGTTAATAAAATTTATTGCTTCTTCTTTTGCGACCTGGATGCGTGGCCGTCTGTCATGAGGATCATCAAAAATTTCCATTGAGCCAGAAACATCGAGTGCTAAAACTATGTCTACGCCGTTGACATCAACCTTTGAGCGAGTGTCCACCCACTGTGGACGTGCGGCTAAAAGTAGACTGAGTAAGAGTGCGAAAGTATGTATGGTGAACATTATATATGAACGGTATGATTTAGATGCAAATCCTCGTCGTGCAAGGAATGATGTAAGCGGAAAACGGTATAAAGTGTGCCTTGGTAAAAATTTTTTTACTGTAAGAATAAAAAAATAAATAGGTATTCCGATGGCAAGAATAAGGGGATATGCGAATCGGAATGGAAGCATGATGCGTCTCTCTTTGATTTGAATTTAAGTACTATAAGTTAAGCTTTTTCTGATTTTTTTACAGCTGCAACACATATGTTATGTGATGATAGGCTAAGAATCAATTACTCTTATTGATAAGATAAATATTGGCTGAATTATTGGACTAGCCTATTTACACGTGGTTTGTAGCACTTTAGGTTATAGATCATATTTTTTAGTTGATTTATTTGCTGAAGGAATATTGTTGTTCAGTTTGTCAGTTTTTAGGTGAGGGTTATAATTATGAATAAAATAGCTTTGTTGAACGTTGCTGTTTGTTGTCTCTCTATTTCTACGACATTGTCATCAATGTCAAAAATGCCTCGAGATTTCAATGAGCGACTTTCTGGAGACAGCTTCGCACAAATTGCTAGAGATATGGTTTTACCTGAAAAGGTTTTACGGGCTTGCACATGGATTGACAATAATAAGGCTGAAATGCTCTTGAGAAAAATATTTAGTGTGAAAGTAATAAATGATGATAAACAAAAAAAACTTCTAAAGTTTTTCACTCTATTGGGTCGCCTGTCAGAAGACCTTTTCTCCAAGGAAATGACGTATAAACAAGCAACAAAGCATTTGTATGATCTGTGTCAACAACTTCATGAGATGGTTAATAAAAAGCTGTTGCCCTCCCGACAATACAATCAGAATAAGATCTGTCTTCACAAAATGATTTGTCGACTAAACGCTATTGTTTTAAAACACATAAAAATTTTAGTTGCACTTTTACATTTAGGATTTACTGAAGATGATGCAATTAATTTTGTAAATTTTTGGAAAAACCCGAATAGACATGATAGCTATTACTGTGCCAATGAGTGTTGGCAAGAATTTCTTCGAAATCAAATAAAAAGAGACAGGAAAGATGCTTGTTGTTGGGATATGGCAAAAAACTGTTGGAAATCAGAAGCAAAGATATTTATTTGTGAAAACTGTTTAGTCACTAAAATTTTTGAGGAGCTTTTGAAAAAAGAGCTAAGGGAATATGCTTTAAAATAAACAATTAAATCATTACTAAATATCTGGGCTTGCAAACCAGTTTTTAATCCGTAGTGCAAAATCACCTTCTGATTCGTAAAAATGGCTGGTCATTGGGTTTCCGATGACCAGTTCAATTTTGCAGGCATTTGAGTTTATGAGTAGTGAGTCTTTAACAAAAATTTTGTTTGCTCCCTTGATTGCGATTGGCAAAATTTTTCTACCTAAAGTTCTTGCTGCACGAACAAAGCCATGGTTGAATTCCAAAAGTTTTTCTTCATAACTTCGTGTACCTTCTGGAAAGAGCATTAGATTAGAAGAGAATTTTTTTGCCAATTTTATCGCGCGAATAAGCGCTCTTGCCGCGCCAGAGCCGCGATCGCGATTTACAAGGATGTGCATTCTTTTAAAAATAAAACCAACAATTGGAATATGTGCAACAAAGTCTTTTGCCATCCAAAGTCGAGGTGTTTTGTGCATGAGTCCATCAATAAAAAAAGCATCAAGATTAGATGAGTGATTCATGACGATTACGAATTGTTCTTTTTTTGTGTCAGGCATTGTTCCAGAAATTTTCATGGGAATAAATAGTGTTTTTGTCAAAATCCTACAAATAAGAGATGAGAGCGCAAAAAATAATTTATTTTTATAGCGTTTGTGTGCAGGCAGAAGAGCAATTAGCAACATGCAAAAAATGGTTGGCGGAATTATTATAGCCCACAGCCAATAAGTTATGAGTGTTTTAGCGGTGAGCCATACAAAATTAGTTGGTTTCATCTTTGTTTAATGCCTTG
>DAOVOC010000039.1 GCA_030629865.1 bacterium | reverse complement strand
TTTTACGATCATGTGTAAATTAAATAGTAGGCCTCGAAAATCTCTTGGATTTAAAATACCAGCACAAGTATTTTTTGAAGAAACTGGAGTAGTTATCGGATAGGCTAGTGTTGCACTTGGGACTACAATTCGCCAATTAGCTGAACCAGATGAATCGATAAATCGTGCCTTAAGTGTTAACGATGAAGTTGAATTGGATACTGAATTTTTGGAAGAAACTGAAACCTCATTTGAAATACCAAGCTGCAAAAAATTTAAAGAGAGATGTAGTACGTGCAAGATTGTAGGCGAAATTCACCCAGACAAAGCCGTAAATTTAAATGTTGTAAAAATGGCTAAAAATTGTATTTCTAAAGATTGCAAATCAACTCAAAAGTATATTATTTTTTGTGACTTTTTAAAACTATCACAATTGATATCAAGTTTATCACACGCGCAAAACGGTACCTCTTTGTTGGTATTATTTAAGTTTTTGTGTGTACATATAGCTTGCGATACCGACTACCAAGATACCAATAAATGGAAGGGCTCCCATGATGCCTTCTGTGATAAATTGTCTAATGCAAATTCCCAGTAGAAGTGATGCACTTATAAGCGCTAAAATTCCGATTAGCCAAGTGTACCCAGTTGAAATGTTTTTGGCTATTCCAAATGCGATTGCTATGACTACATAGGCAATAAATACGCCCAAGTCATTCATATTCATGAGGGCGTCTTCGCTGTTTGTAAAGAAGATAAAAATTCCCATGATGGCAGATTGAACCAGAACCGACCAGAATGGCATTTTGGCTTTGTTAAGCGTTGTAAAAAAGGTTTCTTTGCCTGCGATGCAACCATCCTTTGCCATTGCATACAGATTCCAGTTGTTAGAAAAAAAGATTCCATAGACTGCGCCGATGTATGAAACGATGATAGAAAAATCAACCAGTTTTCTTCCCCAGAAAATCATCTGAGGATTGGTGGTGATTTTAGAAACTACTAGTCCAAATGGATGCTCTGATCCTGCATCTGATCCTAAAAGAGCCATGAGTCCGTATTGAACGAGAGCGTAGACACCCATGGTGATGGCAAATGAAATATACGTTGCTTTACCGGTATTTTTTTTGCCGTTTTCAATCGAGTGGGCAATGGCACAGCAAGATTCAATGCCAACATAAGCAAACAGTATCAGTGGGGTTGTAATGGTAAGCCAGGCTGGCTGTGTTGGAATTGCAAAAAGGTTTTCGAATTTGCCTAAAAACGGAGTTAAAACAGTTATGAGTAGAAGAGGAATAAATGTAAAAATCGTTATAGCGATTTGAAGAGTTTTTAACACCGAAATTCCACGCAGGCTAGCGGCTGTAAGCCCAAACAGCAGGATAAAATCAAACGCGAATATATTTATTGTTGGGTTTGCCCAGAGTGTTGGTAAAAATCCTATGTGCAGAAGGCCTTTTGTAATTTGATGAAGAACGACGGCGTTACCAATGGCCATGCCAACGAAATATCCCCAACCACTCAAAAACCCTGCAAATCTACCGAGTGTTCTTTGTGCATAAACATAAACGCCGCCGGCAAAAGGAAACCGGTTTGCAAGCTGAACAATCGCGGCGATGAGTGGAATCATGAGTGAGCCAATTATAATCCATGTTAATGGTGCAATTGCTCCTGCCACGCGAGCGATTTTGGGTGCGCCAACAAAGAAGGCAGAGCCGATTACAATGTTGATATTTGTTATAATCGCAAGCCAAAGAGGTATTTTTTTATAAGTGGATTTAGGTTTCATGAGTTATTTTTTTAACCTTTATTTTTATATGGATTCATAAAAGCCAGGCCAATAATAAGGCCGATTATGAGTGGCGAAAATGTTATCAATCGTTGTGCCAGATTTGTTCCCGCTCCAATAACATTGCTTGCAGCAAGTCCTACTGCAACTATAAAGCCAAGAGTTGCTATGAGCATGCCAAAATTATTTTTGCGATTTTTTTGTGCAACAAACAGAGAAATCATCGCGATTGCCAATGAGCTGCAAATACCAAACAAGCCTGCGCTTGCAAGGCTTTCTGTGTTTGGTGTTAAAACGCCGAATCCAAACAATAATCCTGCACTAGTCAATGTTGCAAGCCATGGGCGACCTTCTGAGTTTTGTTGAGTAAGAAGCATTGTGCCACGCATTATGCCGCCTTTAGCTAAAGATTGCATGATCTCGGTGGTTAGCGTAATCAGCCCATTTGCTCCACTCATAAAGCAAACGGTTGTTGCCAAATTAATTAGTACCGTTAAAAATCCACTCAAAGCTGGAAATTTTGTTCCAACAAATGGAGCAAACCCAGCCGCTGTGTAGAGTGCCAAATTATTTGCACCCATAATGTGTAAAAGTCCAAAGTGGAATAAGATATAAATTGTGAGGACTGTTCCAAATGCACCCATTACGGCTAACGATGCTTTTTTTGCTCCGCCTTCAATCTCGTGACTCAAGCTGCATGCAAATTCGAACCCAACAAATCCAAAAATTGCCATTGTAAGACCGCCAGGACTGAATAGTGACTTTATTTCAGGAATTGAAATTGTAAAATCCCACTTTATGAAAAATGGTATTAAGACAATTGCTAAAATGATTGGTAGCAATTTGGTTATCGTTAAATATTTTTGAATGCTACCGATAACTGATATGCGCATCATGTTAAGGCTTGTAATTAAAGCAAGGCAAAGGGCCAAGAAAAGTGCCGGACTATTAAAAAATGCTATGTGTGGATATCGAGCAAGAAGGCTTGTTCGTAGACCACTTAAAACGGTTGTTGCAATTAGTATGTAGCTCAAGTAGTAAAGCCAGCCGCAAAAAAAGCCAATTTTTTCGCCAAAAACTTTTCGTGCATAGCGATATATTCCGCCCTCACCTGGCATAAGCGTTGCGAGTTGTGAAACGCCATAGACAATAGGGATATAAAATAAAGCAGCAATAATCCAACCTATAAAACTGGCATTGCCCGCTACTGAAGCCATGATGCCTGGAGCAAGTAAAACGCCGGCTCCAATCATTATATTTATGCTCATTAACATGACAGTAATAAGTGATAACTTCTGTTGTTTCATAACGAAAAACCCTTTTTGTTACAAATGTAATGTTGTTTTTTATGGTGCGATATCGCGCCTATTTTCTTCTTCCAAGAGTTCGTCTGTGCGGTCTGGCCCTGCGTGACATGTGTTAGTTGGCTTCATAAGAATGTAGCCGACAACCAATCCGATAAGGATTGGCGAAAGATTAAAAAGTTTTTCTCCAACCGTTGTTCCTGCGGCTTGCATTCTGGTGAACACCAAAAACAAAGAAACACCAAGGGCAATTAGTGTAACAGGTGTTGTCCAATATGTTTTGTTTCTTAGTTGGATGATCAAGAGTGAAAGGATTGCAATTGCGATTGAGATTACAACGCCAAAGCTACATGAATTAGCAAGAAGACTCATGTTGGGAATAAGTGCACCGAACATAAAAACAAGTAGAGAGTTTAGAATAATAATAACCCAAGGTCTGCCTCCTGAATTAACTTTTGTTAGTACATTGGAATAATGAATTTTGCCATCTTCTGCAACGGATTGTAGAAGCGCAACTCCTAGTGTCAAAATGCCGTTCGAGCTGTTAAAATAGCTGATTGTCATGGCGATACTAATCATCCAAACGAGAGGTGTCTGCAGAAGTGGAAAAATAGCTCCGACAAAAGGAGCGAATCCTGAAGCACGATATGTTGCAAGGCCTTCTGCTCCCATTATATGTAAAAGACCAAAGTGAAATACGGTAAAGATAGTTGCAGCCATAGCAAAAGCTGTTAAAAGAACTTTTGCTGTTGCTTTTGCACCACCCTCAATTTGATTGCTCAAATTACAAGCGAATTCAAAGCCCAAAAACCCAAAAAGGGCCATCGTCAGGGTGTTGGAAGAAAATAAATTATTTATGTCAGATGCTGGAATGCTAAAACTGGTATCGAAAAAAAATGGCGTCAAAACAAGAACCGTGAACACCGGTGCAAGTTTTGCTACAGTTAAAAATTTTTGGATTTTTCCGATTGAACTGAGTGGTAAAAGGTTTAACAATGAAATGATTACAACAACGCAACTCAAAAATAAAATGTGGTTTTGAAAAATTGCGGTGTTGGGGAAAAGCCCAATAATAATTCTGCGAAATGCTGTGATAACAGTTGAGGTGGCAATTAGGTAGGCAAGGTAATAAAGCCATCCGCTCATAAAGCCAACTTTTTCACCCATTGCCTGGCATGCATAGCGATAAAATCCGCCTCCTCCAGGGATAAGGCGAGCAAGTTGTGTGATGCTGTAAACTATTGGAAGGTAGAGTAGGGCAACGACTGACCAAACAAGAAAACTGGCATTGCCTGCGAGTGCAGTGATGACATCAGAGCCGGAATAAAGGCCAACGCCAACCATTATGTTGACACTCATTAACACCGCCGTGAAAAAAGGTATTTTTTTCTGATTCATGTAGAATGCCTTTCCGCCCAACTTTGAACAAAGCAGGCCTCATATGTTGGGCTTGTCTGGGTCTGCGTACGGGGGAAAGTGTGAAAAGAACGCGATGCGTACAACTTCAAGTGACCAATTATACATATTCTCAGTGTTAAATCTAGAGTTCAGTGTCTAAAGGATGTTGTGTTTTCTTGAAAATATGAAGTGCTGTGGTACATTTGTTAACATGTTTGTTTTGTATTAGGACGGTTTTGACGTCCGCGTTCTTAATGTAAAAGGATTGAGCGATGTCATTGAGAAGGTCTCACCTGTTAAAAATTTCTCCATTTTTTATTTTTGGCGCTGTGATTACATTCTTTCCAGGCTGTGAGTGCCCATGGTCTTTTTGTAAAAAAACTAAACCTCGACAGGTTGTTGCTGATACTAAAAGTGTAAGTGCAAAAGGAAGTGGTGCTGTACTTGCTGAGGTAAGAGGCAAACCAGTTATTATGGAGTCTGCGTTTAACGATAAACTCCGTCAAATGCTTCAGGCGAATGCTTATACAAAAGATATTGATCCTGGAACTGTTCCTGCAGAAGCAAAAATAAAATTCTTAAATGATTGGCTCAATGTTGTTGTTATCAAAGAAGTTTGGGGTGTAGATAACAAGGTTAAAGAATCAAGTGATTTCAGAGATGAACTTGCAAGCAGAATGGAAGCTCTTGAAGATGCTTTGATTGTAGAAAAATTCGTTGGGACTCTTCGTGGTGAGCTTGCGGTAAGTGATAATGATATTAGTCGCGAATTTAACGACAACAAAGAGCGTTACACAAAAGTTGCTGGTGGTGTTCGTGTGGCGGGTGCAAAGTTTTCTGACAAAGAAAAAGCACAATTGTTTGTTAATGAGGTAGGTGCAAAAAATATTTCCAATTTTGAAAAAGCTGCAAAAGAAAATAAAGATGCAGAGTACCGTGATTTTGGTCGCATAAGTGATGTGGCATTCCGCGGAGCACCAAACAAGTTGGCAAAAAAAGCACTAGCTACTGCAACCTTTCCAGAAGTTGGTTTTGTAGAGGTTGGGGACAAAGAGTTTTGGGTGTTCCTGAGTTTGGATAAAAAAGATTCTGAATTCTATAACCTCGACGAGGTAAAACCTCAAATTAAAGCGATGCTCGAAGAAAAACACTTTGGTGAATTGCTTAATGCACGACTCGAAAAGTTTAAAGAAGTTTCTTCGGTCAAAGTTAACGAAGAATATTTTAGAAAATAAGTTAAACTACAAAAAATCTTCGTTCGGGGAGGGTTAACGCCCTCCCCGTTTTTCAAGTTGG
Organism: bacterium; assembly: GCA_030629865.1. Taxonomy (GTDB): domain Bacteria; phylum Babelota; class Babeliae; order Babelales; genus DAOVOC01. The sequence continues at coordinate 2,171 of DAOVOC010000039.1, read as the reverse complement.
TGGAGGCTAGGAGGAATAATGGTGTCAAAAAAAAAGTTTTACGTGGTGGCTTTTATTGGACTAATTTGTTTAAAGGCCTCTTTGTTTGCACGCGAAGTTGTAGATGAGTGCGTGGCTACTGTGAACGGTGTACGGTTTTTGCGGTCTGATACAAAAGAGCTGAGGATTGATAATGACGGTAAGCCATTTTCTATTGACGTGATTATTGACGAAGAGTTGATGATTCAGAAAGCTCAGGAATATGGCGTTACAGTAAGTGCTGCTGAAATTGATAATCAAGTCGAAGCATTTAAGCGTGACAATGGGCTTGGTGGGGCCAATGACAAAACATGTGACGAATGGCTTAAAAAACTTAGTCTAAACAAGCGCCGTTTAGACAGACAGTTTTATAGAGCAGGAATAACAGCCAGGCTAAAGGGGTCAGTACTTACAGACCGTGGTACGGTTGAAGCCGCTGTTCTTAAAAAATATTACAAAGATAATCCAGAGTATGAAGAAGAGTCATACGAGCTTTTGTCAGCATTTTTAAGTGATGATGATGCAGAGCGTCTGGTGAAAGATAAAAAGGGTGTTGGGTTTGACTGGATCGATCTTGGAAAAATTGAAAAGAAACAATTAGCATCAACCATGTTATTTGTTGCAAAAATGCCGGAAAACTCTATTTCAAAACCTTTCAAAAATGGGAATGCGGGGCAGCAAGTGATAAAGATGATCAAAAAACATCCGCGGCGACTAAAAAGTTTTGATGAGCGTAAATTGATGATGGAAAAAGAGTTATATAAAACGGAACGAGAGAAAAAGTATAAAGAATACATGAAGTTGTTACGTAAGGAAGCGTCGATAATCAAGTTGTGATAGCCAGCTTATGGCAGCGGGGTTTTTATGTCACAGTATTCATTGTGGCCAAAAAAGTTTAAAGATGGCGTAAAGCTTGTTCACGAATACATTGATGGGAACAATTCTTTTGCGCGTGCAAACCCAAGACGGCTTGTTATTTTGGGCATGGGTGGGTCTGGTATCGCTGGACGCATTGTTGCAAGTTTTGCCGTAAAGCGTGGTGTGCAAAGTGTTGTTGCTGCAGATCCATTTGATTTGCCTGTTGATATAAATAAACAAGATATTGTTGTTTGCGTTTCGCATTCTGGAAACACTTGGGAAGTTCTTGAGGCTTTAAAAAAAGTTCAGCAATTAGATGCACAAATTATTGTTGTGACTAGTGGTGGAGTTCTTTTGTCTTTTGCAGAAAAAATTAGTGCTGTAGTTATAAAAACAACTCCGTATGATGCACAGCCAAGAGAAGAGTTAGGCCGTTTTATAGGTATTCTTTTGGCGTTGGTTGATGCTCTTAAAATCGTTGACTTTAGTGATTTACTTCAGAGAATGGAGTTGCATTTGAAGCGCGTTGTCCATACTTTTTCGAATGTAGCTGTATTTACTAAATTTTTTGATGTTATTGGTGAATGTCCTTTCACCAGTATTTTGGGTGTAAGTGGAGATACGCAGTGGGCTGCTTATCGTTGCCAAACTCAAATGAATGAAAACGCAAAGTTGCTTGCAGTTTCATCAGTTTTGCCTGAATCACATCATAATCTTATTGAAGGTCTTGGAAATCAGCCACACAAAACTGGCTGTGTAGTCTTTTTGACTGAGTTTTTGACAGAAAAGTTAAGATTTGCGGTTGATATGTTTATCAATGTTATCGAAGGGCGTGGTGTTAAACTTTACAGGCCTCCGGTTTTGGGTGATACTTGGGAAAAGCAGGTTTTTTCCCTGATTATGTGGTCCGATTTTGCATCGTATTTTCTCGGATTGAACCGTGGGGTAAACGTGCGAGCGGTGGCTGTTATTGATGAACTCCGCAACCTTATAAAGCCTGTTTGCGGTGGTAAATAAGAATCGAGTAGAGGTAATAAAAAATATGAAAAAAGGTATCCATCCAAAGGTTTTTGAAGCGTCTATTGTTTGTGTATGTGGTAACAAGTTCACGTCCTCTTCTACAGTGCCAAAAATTGAAGTTGATATTTGTTCGCATTGCCATCCACTCTTTACTGGACAACAAAAATTTCTTGACCGTGCCGGTAGAATTGAAAAGTTTCAAGAACGGTATGCAAAAAAGACAGAACCAAAAAATACAAAGAAGTAGTTTGTTAGTTTCAGCGTTGCTCTGGGGT
>DAOVOC010000103.1 GCA_030629865.1 bacterium | reverse complement strand
CTGGAGAAATTGCTTTGTACACAGAGCTGCGTCTTCCGCTTTATAAGAGATTTGCTGGCGTATTATTTCATAAGATTACTGTTTTGCGACAGAAAAAATGGGATTTTACTTCTAGTTTGGTATCATTTTGGGGACTTGGCTTGCGTTATATCACTCCACTTGGTCTCATCTGTGCAGATTTTGGTTCTCAGATGGGGGCTAGGCATAGTGCAAAAAACCGGCTGATGTGGCGTGTTGGCCTTGGACAAACTTTTTGATTAAGGGACTTTGATGCACTCTAATCCTCACTCTTTAGACAAGCGATCCGGTGGGCGATTAAAGATATTGCTTAATGAAGTGCTTCATCATCTCCCATATGGTGTTGGTGCGGTTGCTTTGAGCATGTTGGCGATTTGGCTTTTTTTTGATGGTTTTTGTGTGAAGCATTGTTGTCATCATTGCTGTTCTTCGTCATCTATAACACTTTTTCATGTTCTTCATTATGCGCACACGTTTTTTGCTAGTGTGACGGCTGTTCTTTCGTTTAGGCGTTATTCAAAAAGTATTGTGGGTGCAGTATTAGTTGGTACTTTTGTTCCACCTATTTTTTGCACATTGTCAGATGTCATTTTCCCATATGTTGGTGGAACAATTATGGGTGTAGATATGAAGTTTCATATCTGTATTATTAAAAACGTTAATTGTATAATTCCTATTATTGCCGCTGGAATTGGTATGGGATTGATTTTAAGCTTTCGTAAGTTAAACGGTGGTATTAGTATTATTCGTTTTGCTTTGGGTTCGCATTTTTTGCATGAGTTTGTTAGTGCGGCAGCTTCACTTGTTTACTTAATCAGTTTTGGTTGTGCAAATTGGTGTAGTCAACCAATAAGCGTTTTTGCTCTACTGACATCAGCTGTTGTTGTTCCGTGCATGCTGTCTGATGTTGTTGTACCAATTTTTTGTGCTTGGTGGAGTGGAAAGGGAATGTCGAATTGTTCACGATGTGAATATCGGGGGTGTAATAAAAGGTAGGTATATTCTGATGAGGTCTATAAAACTTGAAAATATTTCCAAATCATTCGGTGATGAACGTGTTCTCGATGGAATTAGTTTAACGATGCCTGGTGGAAAGTTTTTTGCATTGTTGGGACCAAGTGGATGTGGAAAGACAACGATTTTACGTTTGATAGCAGGGCTTGAAGAGGTTGATTCAGGTCGAATTTTCTTAGGTAATGAAGATATTACATACCAACCGGTGTTTCGTCGTAAAATTAATACGGTTTTTCAAAGTTATGCACTTTTTCCACATTTATCTGTTTTCGAAAATGTGGCTTTTGGGTTGCGATTGAGTGGCGTTAAAGAAGCGGAAATTGATGCTCGCGTTATGACACAACTAAAATCTACTAGGTTACTTGGTTGTGAAAAAAAGATGCCAGGGGTTCTTTCTGGTGGTCAAAAGCAGCGTGTAGCTCTAGCACGTGCACTTATAGGAAAACCAGAAGTGATTCTTTTTGACGAACCATTGGCTGCTCTTGATGCTAAGTTGAAAGAGCGGGTTTTGGTTGAGCTTATGGAGTTGCAGTACGAGCTAAAAACAACTTTTGTTTATGTAACCCATGATCAGGTAGAGGCGCTTACACTTGCCGACAAAATGGCGATTATTAATTTTGATGGTTCAATTGCGCAGACTGGAACTTCAGAAGAAATTTATGAATTTCCTAACTCAACTTTTGTAGCAGACTTTGTTGGGAGTACTAATATCTTGGAAGGGATTTTGCATAAACGTAGCGACGCTGATTTTTATATTGAGGTTGAAGACGTTGGTGTTGTAGAGCTTCATGTTGCAAAAT
>DAOVOC010000012.1 GCA_030629865.1 bacterium | reverse complement strand
TACAGCTATTGCTGGGCAGGTTGCCGTTAAAACGCATGCTCGTAAATCAATTGCAGGCTTCAAAATTCGTGAAGGTGTAGCTATTGGTGTGCGTGTAACATTGCGTGGCAAGCCTATGTATGATTTTTTGGATAAGTTAATTAATTTGGTTATGCCAAGCATTCGTGATTTTCGCGGTGTGAAAGATAAATTTGATGGTTCAGGGAACTATAATCTAGGCATTAAAGATTGGATGGTATTTCCTGAAATTGATTATGATAGCGTGGCGGGATCGAGAGGTCTCAATGTTGCTATTCATACAAGTTCAGATGATGATGTTGGCGTTCGCGCGTTACTGAAAGCATTTAAAGTGCCTTTCGGTAAAAATCTTGCGTAAGGGTAAAGACGTATGGCCAGGAAGGCGTTAATAGAAAAGGCAAAGAGGAAACCTAAGTTTGCCGTTAGAAGCCGCAATCGTTGTAAGCAATGTGGGCGTCCACGTGGCTTTATGCGTATGTTTGCTTTGTGTAGAATTTGTTTTCGAAAAGAGGCTTTGTTAGGGTTACTTCCCGGTGTTAAGAAAGCCAGCTGGTAGCAATAGTAAATGACTGTGGAGAAGTAATGTCTATCGACGTAATAGGTGATTTTTTGACTGTTATAAGAAATGCATTAAGTGTTTCTAAGCGTTCTGTTGTATTGCCATATTCGAAAATGAAAGAGAATGTTGCTCTTGTCCTTAAGGAAGAAGGGTACATTCGAGATTTTAGAAAAATTCCTGGAGAAAAGGTTAACGGTCTTTTGCAGATTGACCTCAAATATATTGATGGTGAATCTGTTATACACGAAGTAAAGCGTGTGAGCCGTCCAGGTAAGCGATGTTATATGGGATCCTCAAAAATAGAAGCTGTTATTGGGGGATTGGGTATCGCGATAATTACTACAAGCGCTGGTATTATGACGGATCGACGCGCGCGGCAGATGTCTGTTGGTGGTGAAGTAATCTGTTCCGTTTGGTAAAGGCTAAGCAATGTCGAAAATTGGCAGATTGCCCATATCGTTTACATCTGCGACTGTGAAAGCTGATGGCAATGGGCTAGAAATAAATGGTCCGAAAGCGACTGTTAAACATAAATTACCTCGTGAGCTTAAGGTTGAAGTTGTTGATAAGGAAATACGAGTTATTCCAGTTAATGCGAAGCCAAGCCGTCAGTGTAATATGTTGTGGGGTTTGCATCGGGCACTTATTGCAAACAAAGTGTATGGTGTTCAGACCGGGTTTCAGCAAGCTGTGAAAATTGTTGGGCTTGGTTATAAAGCCATTCAGAAGGGAAACTCTCTGACTTTTTCTTTGGGTTATAGTCACACAATCGAGTTTTCTTTGCCAGATATCGTAACGGTTGATATCGATAAGTCTGGACAGAACTTAGTGTTTAAGTCTATCGACAAATTTGAGTTGGGAAATGTTTGCTCAGCGGTTAGAGCGTTGAGACCTCCTGAACCTTATAAAGGTACAGGCATTATGCTTGATGGTGAAAAGATTATTAGAAAGGCCGGTAAGGCTAAGGCATAGTTTTAAGTATTAAAAATCTAGATTAGATGAGTTGTAAGGGAGTTTATAGTGAGTTTGCGGGTTAGAGTTGATAAACGTCGAAAGCGCAGAGTGCTTAGAGTACGCGGAAGGTTGTTGAATGTAGACAGCAAGCCGCGAGTTTCTGTTTGCAGATCGTTACGACATATTTATGCACAGATAATTGATGATTGCAAAGGCCGTACTTTAGTCAGCTTTTCTTCTCTATGTAAAGGTGTAGGCTGCTCCGGTGACGCTTCTAGTGTTGCTAAGAGTGTTGGCCTTGAATTGGGTAAGCTTGCTGTGGCTAAAAATGTTGCTGAGGTTGTGTTTGATCGTGGTTCATGTTTGTATCATGGTCGCGTTAAAGCTCTGGCAGATGGCCTTAGAGAATCTGGTTTGAAGTTTTAGTTGATAAGAATTACTAAGTAACTACAAGTGGTTAGGGAGTAGGCGTTATGCCTGAGAAAAGAAAGAAGTCTACGGCGCCGAATGCGGAATCCAAACGTGGCGGGAAACCTCGCGATACGAATGAGTTTTCGGAAACGGTTTTGAACGTTAGAAGGGTTTCCAAGGTTGTTAAGGGAGGTCGCAGACTTTCCTTTTCTGCACTCGTTGTTGTTGGTGATCAAAAAGGCCGTGTTGGTGTTGCTACTGGCAAGGGGCGTGAAGTTGCTTCTGCTATCTCAAAGGCTGTTCGTGCTGCTCGCAAGTCGATGTTTGCCGTGCCTTTGTATGGCGCAACATTGCCATTCACTGTAGAAGCTAAGTTTGGCGCATGCCACGTATTGTTACGTTCAGCTTCTAAGGGTACGGGTGTTATCGCGGGTGGAGCGGTTCGCGCGGTTATGGAAGCATTAGGCGTTCATGATGTTCTTGGAAAATCAATTGGTTCTTCAAATTCCAATGGGGTTGCAAAGGCTACCATTGTTGCTTTGCAAAAGTTGCGCTCAGCTACGCATATCGCGAAATTGAGGGGACTTAATTTGAATGAAATGGTTGGAATGGCTGGAGGTAAGAATGTTCAAGCTTGATGAGCTTAAGCCTCTTGTTAAAGACCGTAAGCGTGTTGGCCGTGGCGGCTCGCGTGGTGGAACTTCTGGCCGTGGTCATAAAGGACAACGTTCACGTTCCGGTGGCAAAACCGGATTGGGTAATACTTTTGAAGGTGGCCAAATGCCTCTTACACGTCGTGTTCCTCGACGTGGTTTTACAAGTCTTTCGAGAAAAGATTTTGAATTGGTCAACCTTGGAGATCTCGAAGCAAAGTTTGATGCTGGCGAAAATGTTGAACGTACAGTATTGATCGAGAGAGGACTCATTAAAGGTCGCCGTGGAAGCTTGGTTAAAATTTTGGGTGACGGTGAAATAAGCAAGAAACTTGTTGTTACCGTTGACGCTATGAGCAAGTCTGCAAAGGCTGCGATCGAAGCTGTCGATGGGAGCGTGAGCCTAATAGGGGGGTAATAACGTGATAGTCCTGCTGCGCACCTTTAAAAATATTTTTAAAATAGAAGATCTTCGGCGCAAATTGTTTTTTACTTTTATGGCGCTGGCTGTTTTCCGGTTTGGTAAATTTGTTCCTCTGCCAGGAATTGATACTGTTGCATTGCAAGATCTTGCCAACACGTTCTTTTCTGGGGGGTTCCTTCAGTATATGAATATGATGTCTGGTGGTGCGCTATCTAAAGGGGCTATTTTTGCGCTTGGTATTATGCCTTATATTTCGGCATCCATTATGATGCAGGTATTAACGGTGGCATTACCTTCGCTAGAGGCCTTGGCTAAGGAAGGCGAGGCCGGAAGGCGTGTTATCAATCAATATACTCGTTATCTAACCGTTGGCCTGAGTATGGTGCAAGGTTTTGCGACTGTCGGACTTTTGGAGCATGGATTTGGTGCTCGTTTAGTTCTAAATCCTGGTTGGGGTTTTAGAATTACTTCAGTTATGATTTTGACTGTTGGTGCTCTATTTGTGATGTGGCTTGGCGAACAAATTACTCAGTATGGAATAGGCCAAGGGGCTTCTGTTCTTATTTTTGCAAATATAGTTGCTGATTTGCCTTCAGGCATTCTCAAAATGCTTAATAGTATTCAGCTTGGCGAGATGGATCTTTTAGTTGCTCTATTAATTGCAGGTTTTACGCTTGCTCTTACCGCTTGTATTGTTTTTCTCGAACGAGGAGAACGGCGCATTCCTGTACAATATGCTAGACGTGTTGTTGGTAGGCGTGTATTTGGTGGGATGAATACTTACATTCCTCTTAAGTTGAATTCTGCAGGTGTTATGCCTGTAATTTTGACAAGCACCATGATGGTGTTTGTTATGTGGATAGTAAAGGCTGTAAGTACTCGTTTTGGAATGGTTTCGTTTCTTGCGGATTTGTTTGATCCGAATTCTCCATTTCAAATTGTTCTTACGGTGATTTTGATTGCATTTTTTAGCTTTGTATATACGGGAATTCAATATAATCCTGAAGAGCTTGCTGACAATATTAGAAAGGCTGGCGGTTTTATTCCAGGCATTAGGCCCGGGCGTCGAACAGCCGCGTTTTTTAACTATGTGTTAATGCGTTTGGGTACATCTGGAGCTGCATATCTTGCGATACTTGCTGTTTTGCCGCAATTAATTTTGCGAGCGCTTTCGTCGCCGGTGTATTTGAGCGGATTAAGTTTATTGATTGCGGTTGGTGTTGCTATGGATACGTCATCGCAGATTGAAGCGACTTTAATTGAGCGTAAGTACGAAGGTTTTTTGGGTACTGGGCGTTTAAAAGGTCGGCGTGGATAAATATGGCTGAATATTTTATTCCATATTTGAAGTGGGTTGATATGAAAAATTTACAATGTTTTTTCATTCTATTTTTATCATTGTCAACTTTGCAACAAAGATTTTGTCTGCAAGCATATGGTCCAGAGAATCAACTAAAAAAACTTGAAAAAGAAACAACAACCATTAAACAGGAAATACCTAACGTGATTATTACTTTTTTGGGAGCTCCAGGTTCTGGTAAAGGAACTCTTGCTCAACTATGTGCGCAAAGGCTTGATTTTAAGGTTTTTTCGACAGGTGATATTCTTAGAAATCAAATTGCTCAAAAAACTGAACTTGGTTTGCAAGTTGCTGGGATAATGCGACGAGGTGAACTCGTATCCGATAAACAAGTGACTCAAATGGTGCTTGAAAAATATGACGAAAATGGTGATCATCCTGTCATTTTTGATGGATATCCTAGAACAAAAGTTCAGGCAAAATCTCTTTTAGAACATTTGAAGCAGCTTGGTAGGCTCGAGAAGTTTTATGTTGTAGCTCTAGAGATTGATGATACATTGGTCGTGCAAAGATTATCGAACCGTTTAGTTTGTAGCAATAAGAATTGTCAGGCTGTGTACTCTCTTTTGTTTCGGCCACCAGTTGAGCCTAATATTTGTGATGAGTGTGGTGGGGTATTAAGCCGTCGTCCTGATGATGAACCTGAATCGGTACAAGAGCGGCTTCGCGTATATGCTAGGCATGAAAAAATTCTTATGGATTTTTATCGTGAGTCTGGATGTCAAATTAAAACGTTGGACGTTGGTGAGAAGACAATTCCTCAAGCATTTTGGGAATTTTGTTCGCTGATGGGCATCGAGGAAGAGTAATTAAGTTCAAGGTATATGATTCGTGATAAAAATAAAAAATAAACAAGCAATAGAGAAGATGCGCGTTGCTGGAGAAAAATTAGCTTTAGTGATGCAAGAGATTGCGCCGCATGTTGTTGCGGGGTGTAGTACCTTAGAGATAGACAAGATATTTGAAGAGAAAATGCGTACCAGAGGTTTGAAGGCTGAATGTAAAGGATACGCAGGGTATCCTGCAGTGACTTGTATTTCACTAAATGATACTGTTGTTCACGGCATTCCCTCACAAGAAATTATTTTAAAAACTGGTGATTTTGTTAAGATAGATGTAGTGGGTTCGCATAGAGGGTATTGTGCAGATATGACTCGTAGTTTTTTTGTTGGTAGTTCAACTTCCTTGACACAAAAATTAGCGAATGTTGCTCAGCGGGCTCTCGATTGTGCAATAAAAAATGCCTGCCCTGGGAATAGGCTTTTTGATATTTCATATGCAGTGCAGCGTGAGGTTGAAAAGGGCGGATTTGCTGTTGTTAAAGAATATGCTGGACATGGGATTGGCCGTGACTTGCATGAAGCGCCTGAGGTCCCCAATTTCGGGGAAAAGGGAACTGGGCTGGTTTTGCGTTCTGGAATGACATTGGCAATTGAGCCGATGTTGACAGAGAGTGCGTGTGATGTTTTGGTGGGTGCAGATGGATGGGCAGCTAAAACTTCCAATGGGTGTTTGGCTGGACATGTTGAAGATACTGTTTTGATTTTGGACTCGGGTCCGGAAGTGCTTACACGTTTACAGTAGAGGTTGGACGAAGGCTGATGGCTAAAGAATCGAATGTAATTGTCGTTGATGGTGTGGTAGAAAAAGTACTGCCAAACGCAACGTTTCAGGTGGTGCTTGAAAGTGGGCAAACAATTATGGCCCATGTTTCCGGCAAGATGCGTATGCATTATGTTCGGCTTATGCCTGGCGATAAAGTTGCTGTTGAGCTTACGCCTTACGATTTGAAACGGGGAAGGATTGTTGTTCGTTATAGAGCTTAATGGTTTGGCTGCATAGTTTGAATTCAATGTACCATGTGTAAAAAGAGGTTGTTGTAATGAAAGTTCGTGCATCAGTAAAAAAGATTTGCATAGATTGCAAAATTATTAAGAGAGCTGGCGTTGTAAGAGTGATTTGTAAGAGAAATCCTCGACATAAACAGCGTCAAGGATAAGATTTCTGTTGTGGTTGAAAGTTATAGATAGAGGTAGCAAATGGCTCGCATAGAAGGTGTTTTCCTTCCCAGTGAAAAGCGTATCGAAGTAGCTTTGACGTACATTTTTGGAATTGGTCTTCATACGTCACGCAAGATTCTTGGGGCATCTAGTGTTGATCCCGATAGGCGTGTCAAGTTGCTTTCTCATGCAGATGTTGCTGCGATACAAAAAGCGATTTTGGCTGGTGGATACCAGATTGAAGGTGATCTTCGCAAAGAGGTAACTTACAGTATCAAACGGTTACAAGAAATTGGATCGTATCGTGGAACGCGTCATAAAAAATCGTTACCTGTTAGAGGGCAACGTACCAAGACTAATGCGAGAACTCGTAAAGGTCCAAGGCGTGCAGGAAGTGCTGTAGCTAAGAAGAAAGTCGCGACTAAAAAGTAACCTTGGTGAATGAGGCGTAGGAAAAGCGATGGCTTATAAAAGAAAATCGAAAAAACGGCAAGTACGTGGGATTGAGTCGGTAGTCGCCCATGTTAAGTCCACATTTAATAATACAATTGTTTCGATTACCACTATGGATGGTGACGTCTTGATGCGTGGCAGTTCTGGTCAGCTTGGCTTTAAAGGTGCTCGTAAGGGGACACCGTTTGCAGCAACGCAAATAGCAACAAACTTAGCTAAAGACTTGGTTGCTTCTGGCGTTAAACTTGCGGAAGTAAATATGCAAGGACCCGGTTCTGGTAGAGACTCTGCTGTGAGAGCTTTGCAGGCTGCTGGTATCACAATTACTGTTTTAAGAGATGTTACGCCACTACCTCATAATGGTTGTCGGCCTCCAAAAAAGCGTAGGGTTTAATTCTTCGCTTTTTGTTTAAGTGTTTAGGTTGTTTAAGTTGAGTATGAGTGGATTAAGAGGAAGATTGCATGTCGGTTAAGACTACGGGATGTGGCCAGTGCCGCCAGGCCGGTGAGAAACTTTTTTTAAAGGGTGCGCGTTGCAGAACATCGAAGTGTGCTGTTGATAAACGAGGCATTACTCCTGGGCAGCACGGTAAAAAAGCAACCGCAAGAAAACTTTCTGAGTATGGTAAACAACTCCGTGAAAAACAGAAAATTCGACGTACGTATGGTGTTGGCGAAAGTCAATTTAGACGTTTTTTTGGACTTGCGACACGGCAAAAGGGTGGCACAGGTGAAATTTTGCTTACTATGCTGGAACGACGTTTAGATAACGTTGTATTTCGGCTTAAGATGGCATCATCTCGAACACAATCTCGTCAGATGATTGTGCATGGTCATGTTTTGGTTAATGGTGGGGTTGTCTCCTCTCCATCTTTTCTTGTAAAAGTTGGTGATGTTGTGACGCTTGCTGCCAGAACTGTGGCAAAAAGTGAATTTGTTAAAAATGTTATTGATAAAAGAATGAATATTGGCATCAAGGTTCCTGAATGGCTTATTTTAGAAAAGAAAGATCGTCGGGGTGAAGTTGTACGTTTTCCTGAGCGCTCTGAGATTAGCTCTTCTATCGAGGAACACTTGGTTGTTGAGTTGTATTCTAAGTAGTTGTTTGCGGTTTCTGAGTATGTGTGCGTGAGTATGATTTTAGAGAAACTGAAAGATTCTGAGTACATGGAAACGTGGTTTGATTATTGTTGTATTTTTGCTGGGAGAATAAATGCGTAAGAAAGCATACCAGCCCTTGACGCTCCCGGTATTAAGCTGGGGCAAGAGCAGTTCACCGAAAACAAAAGGAGAGCTAATAGCTCAGCCTCTTGAACCAGGTTTTGGTATTACGCTTGGTAATGCCTTGCGTCGTGTGATGCTTGCTGCCGTCGAGGGAGCTGCTGTTACTTCTGTGATTATCAAGGGTGTGAATAACGAATTTTCAACTATCAAAGGTGTGATTGAGGATATCTTGAGTTTGGTGCTCAATATTAAGGGCATCATTATCAAAGATGATAGTGGAACACCAGGTGAGATGCGGTTAAAAGTTTCTGGAGAACGAACTGTAACCGTTGCTGATATTGTTGCTGATGAGCATCTTGAACTTCTCAATAAAGATCATGTATTGGCACATTTGGCTACCGATGGCGAGTTAGATATTACTTTCTTTGTTGGTGTTGGGCGTGGATATTTACCTGCACAATGGCCAAGTGAAATTCCTTTGCAACCTGATGATCGTATTTTTGTTGATGCGATGTTCTCTCCTGTTAAAAGGATAGAATTTCATGTCGAAAAAACACGTGTTGGACAAAATATCGATTACGATAAGCTCATCATGCGAATAGATACAAACGGAACTGTTTCGCCAACAGAGGTTGTTCACTATTCAACGTCTGTTCTTCGAACACAGTTGGAGCACTTTATGCATCTTGAGGAAATCCCATTCAATGAGATTTCTCAACCTAGTGATGCAGAATCTATAAGTGCAGAAGGTGGAGATGAAGTCGGTGGACCTACCGGTGGAGTTCCAGTAGACTTCTTTTTGAAATCTATCGATGATTTGGAACTTTCGGTTCGAGCTCACAACTGCCTTGAAGGTGCTGGAATTAAGAAAGTTATTGATCTTGTTAATCTTTCGGATGACGATACCTTAAAAATTAAGAACTTTGGTCGTAAATCTCTTAAAGAAGTAAAAGAGGTTTTGTCTGGGTTTGGACTTAAGTTCGGCATGAATGTTAAAGAATTGGATCTCAAAAAAGCATTAAAAGAAAAAGCTGAAAAGAAAGGCGGATCCTAAAATGAGCAGTCATCAAAACGGAAAACGTAAACTGAACATGCGTGATGACCACAGACGATCGGTATTACGAATTCAGATTGCGAGTTTTATTACGAACGGTAAATTGCAGTCTACAAAGGCTAGAGTTAAGGCTGTTCAACAAATGACTGAAAAATTGGTGACAATTGCACGTTGTGGCGGTGATTTTAATACGATTCGTCGTTTAAAAAAAGAACTACCGTTCAGTCCTGCAGCAGTATCCAAATTGGTTAAAGAGGTTGCTCCTCGTTATGAGTCTAGACCGGGCGGATATACTAGGGTTTATCCAATGGGTCGTAGAGTTAGTGATACGGCATTGATTGCCAGACTCGAATGGGTATAAAAAATAAGAATTAAGGGCGGGGCTTTTAAGCCCCGCTTCTTTTTATAAGGGAAATTCGTTATGGATATTTCTTCGGATAGTGCCTTATGTAATCAAATAAAGGATGTAATAGAATTTATACGTCCTAGATTTTTAGCTCATGGTGGAGACTTGTCGTTTGTGCGTTTTGAAGAAGGCGTTGTTTATGTCCAGCTTGCTGGTGCTTGTATTGGATGTCCATCTTCTCGAAGTAGCATTAAAAATATGATTGAGGCTGAATTGCGTCGTGAAATTCCACAGGTTGAGCGTGTTGAAGCTGTAGAGTAATTGAGTGAATTGTTAAATTGCTTTTTTAATTAAATTAATTAAAAAAAACAACCTCTAAAAAATAATGTGCAGAAAGCCAGTTATTATTAGTGTCGTGACAGATGCAACCAAAACAAATAACTAAAAGTCACGTTGTTTTTTTAAATTTCATTTTTTGGATCAATTTTCAAAATTTTATTCGATTATATTTTGTAGAGCTCAAATGAGTTAGCGAATCTTGTCTGCTTAAATATTGTGCTTCTATCCACTGCCGTTTTTTATGGTCATAAAACTTTTGTTGTGGCGAAGCGTAGAAAAATCTGTCTTCACTACGTGTTTTGTCAATTGGAAATCGACTCGAACCTTGCATGAAAATTTTAAAAAATGCAGGAGAGTCGATTTTTTCGGTGCACTGAATAGCAGTTTCAACATAGTCATCATTGGCATGACAGCTAACAATTTAGTCACCGACTTTTAGATTGTCTATACGCTTAAGATCGGTTCTGTTGCCAACTCCTGGAATCACAACACGCATTGTACCAGGAAATCCGGCAAACAATGGATTTATAAATGTACAAAAGAAAATTGGTAGCACAATCAATTGTGTGCCAAAATGCCGATTCATGGAGTTTCCCTTCTCCCATGAAAAATATTGTGAAAATTTAATTAGTTACATGGTTTTAAACAAAAAGAACGGGGATATCCTGAATTATTCTTCTTTATAGATAGATCTTTTCTGAAATCCTGACTCAGTAGTTTCAATGATGCTAGTTTTGTGTGCTTACAACTTTGTAACTGTACTTAAAGACAAGGGGCAGAGCGTGGGATGCTGTGAAAATATTGGAGTAAGTGCAAAGGTAGCCATTGTTGGTGCTGGTAATGTTGGAAGTGCTGCGGCTTATGCCATGATGATGGATGGCGTTGTTTGTGAAATTGCTCTAATAGATAAAAATAAAGATCGGGCGGAAGGCGAGGCTCTTGATTTGCGCCATGGTGTGCAGTTTTCTAGTGTTTCTAAAATTGTTTTTGGTGATTCTTATGAGTTGGTTCGCGATGCACAAGTTGTTGTAGTTACAGCTGGAGTTGCGCAAAAACCGGGAGAGTCGCGAGAGGGTCTTGTGCAGACGAATACACAAATTTTTTCTCAAATTATTCCTGAAATTGCAAAGCATAATAAGTCTTGTGTCTTGTTAGTTGTTACAAATCCGCTTGATGTTATGACATATGTTGCTTGGAAGCTTTCTGGTTTCCCTAAAGAAAGAGTTATCGGGACTGGAACAGTCCTGGATACTGCACGTCTTCGTTATTTGATTGCCAAAGAAATTCATGTAAGTCCAAAAGATATATGTGCACATGTTCTTGGGGAACATGGGGATTCGTCATTTCCTTGGTGGAGCCGTGCAAGTATTGCTGGAGTTTCTCTTGATTCTTACGCAAAGCTTTCTGCCGAATTTAAAGAACAGTTGAAGGAAGAAGTCAGAACTGCTGCTTATCAAGTGATTAAAAAAAAGGGTGCAACATTTTATGCAATAGGCCTTGTTATTGCAAAACTTGTCAGGGCAATGCTTTTGAATCAGCCACGAATTTATTCAGTTTCTACTATTTTGGACGACTATTTGGGCATTAATGGTGTTGCCTTAAGTGTTCCTGCAGTTGTTCGTGCTAGTGGGGTTACTGCAACATTGCAAGTGGCATTGGATGTCAAAGAAGCTGAACTGTTTAAAACTTCAGCAAATGCTGTAAAACAGGGAATTGCCGCAGCACAGGCCGTGCTTGATAAATAAATTTCCTTTTAGGAGCGATAGGGGGTAAGTAGTGCGCTGTTCACGTTTTTTATTTTTTGTCTGTTTAAGCATGATATCCTCTCAATTAATCGGTCGCGTTACGTTTCGAGATAAAGAGTCGGCACTTGTTATTGCTGATGGGGCAACGTTTTTTGCAAAGCGAAACAATTTTAATGTAACCGGTGGAACGTTAGAGTTGCGTTCTGGAAGTCAGCTGTCTGGTGAGCCAATTACGTTTTCTTCTGGCAGACTTGTTGATGGTGATGAAGAAGCGCTTATTTCTGGCAAGCTCGATTTGGCAACGGAAGATGGAATTATTCTTGAAGATGGTGGGCTTTTAAAAATTGAAGGCCATGTTGTTGCTCGCGATGTAATTGTAAAAGGAGGCAGCAATTATCTTGAGGGGCAGCCGAGCTTTTCTGTTCCGATTGTTTTGCAAGATTCCTCTGCGCGTTTGAATATTAATGTACAAAATACTTTAAACAACAATATTCATCTAAATGATGGCCATGTTTTGCTTGGCGGAGATTTAAAACTTGCCGACAATGTATTTTTCCCATTCGATGGTACTTTGCAGCTCCAAGGGCATCAGCTTGAATTGGGATCTACTTATACTTATGCACTTGCTGCTGACTTAAGTTGGGTTCAGGCACAGGATATTTCTTTGACGGGATCTGTTCAACTTGAAGGGCAGTGGTCATTTGCTGATGATGCAACAATTTCTGGTAACGGACATCTACTTGATGTTAGTGGTGGTGGAATTCTTTCTATTGCCAGTGGCGTTACGCTTGCTCTCAACGATGTGATTCTTACGGGGCTGGACGATAATTCGCTTGTCTTTTCTGATGCGACTTCAAAACTTCTGTTGAGTAATGCTGTTTTAAAACTTGATGCTGCAATTACAACAGATCAAGGTCAAGTTTATGTTAATGCTCCTGCGACATTTGTTCTTGGTGATCATAATTGGTATTTCAGTTCAACAGGTAATTTAACGGTTGATGGAGCATCTCTTTGGCTAGATACTTTGCATACTGATACTTTTCCACCGTTGGGGCAACTTCATGCTCCAAATGCATTCTATGCACCTTATCCTGATTATGATGCAAATGCGATGAGCAATCTGAATTCAAATAATTTTGATTTACTTAACAGTGGTACCGTCAAGTTGTTGCACGATGGATTTGTGGCATACAATAACTATGCTATTCGTGCAGTTTCTCCTTATATCCAAAATTTATTGGCAGGAAATCTTTCTGGTGATTACGAAATTGACCAAAGTGTTCATCTTTTTGTAGATGATGTTATTCATGTTTCTGGAACAGATGTTGCCTTAACTGGTGCAGTGCTTGATGGTGATGGTGAGTCGCTTATTTTTACACCTTCTCCTACGGCGCAAGTTGTTATTGATGACCATCGAGTTTTTAGAATAAGCAATATTCGTTTAAGTAATATTACCGCGAATACTTTTTTGATGGGTCGCGGAGCAGTTTTGGAAATTGGCGAAAAAGTTATCTTGGAATTTGCAGATGATATTACTTTTGAAGATGGAACAATTCGCCTGATAGGAACTTCAAACACTGCTATTTTTCGTGGAATGGGTGGAGAATATACAATTTCGCTTGTTATTCAAACTCCACAACTTCCTACTTCAATAGATTTGCAAAGTAACACTCTTGAACTTGAAAATATGGAGCTAAGAGGAATTGAATATATTACGTTTACTGGAGGTGGAACCGTAAAGCTTGCGGGAAATTCTGCAATTTTTATTGAGGAACAAACGTTTCTTAACTTCATGATCTCTGGGCTTGAAAATATAGTTTATTGTGAAAACAATAATTCTTATTTCAAAGGTAGAATGCGTTTTGACGATTTTGTTCTTGAAAACGAAGTCCATTTTTCCTTTCCTGTTTCTGGTGGTGGTCGTCTAGAAGAGCAGACGCTTGATTTTATAGATCACTTTTTAAGCGTCTCTTCTACCAATGGAACCTCTCGCGTAATTTTTGATGACAACGTTCAAATTTATAATGATGGTGCTAACTCTTTTGTGTTAGATAAGGGTGCTTTTCTTGATGGTGGGTACATGATGATTAAAACAAATCCCATCAAACAAGTTTCAGCGGCTGTCCAGATTGGTAAAGATGTTGTTTTGGATAGCGATCGGGATAACGCCATCAGCATAGAAAGTGTGGAGGCCCGAGGGGAGTATAATGTTCCTGCAGTAACCGTTGTTTATGCAAATAATGCAAAGCTGAGTTCTGCATTCGGTTCAATTAATTTACAAAATGGTGCTACGGGACAGCAGTTTGGAGTTCATTCGACTAGCATTTTGGATGTAGCGCTTGTTAATGGATCTAGCCTTGAGCAGGGTAGTTCTGCTGTAACTTTTAAATCTATAGATTCGGTTGCAGTGCGTGGCAAAAATAATGTTATTAAAGTTGCTGGCACAGTTGTTTTTGGTGCAGAATTAACTCTTGCCGATGAAGCGCAACTTTCTTTTATATTTGATCC
>DAOVOC010000075.1 GCA_030629865.1 bacterium | reverse complement strand
TGAGTTTTGAATAAAGATTGAATTTTTAAAGGTCATCATCAATTTTTGACCTTTGATAGTGTAGTTCTAGAACAATTTGGTTGGTCTGGCTCCCCGGGTCGGTGCCCGAGGATGACAGTTAAGGAATTATGCAACAACGCCCAAAAACCTACAGTGTTGTATGTTTTTCTGGATTGCCATGTCACCCCACAGCTGTTCCAGTTTATCACCACAGCCCTCCCAATCTGTCATCTCAGCCGGCGCCTGTCCCAGACTACGATCTGGGGTGGTGGGATCCAGGCCAAAACATTTTCACATAAAGTAATCTGTGGCAGGAGTATTAGAAAAAATGTGTAAAAAATATTCACTCTATTTCTGATGATAAAAACTTGCAAATCAAACCGATCTTGGCCTGGATCCCAGGTCAAAGCCTGGGATGACAAATGGTTGAAAGTCTGAGGGCAAAGTTTGTAGAACAGATCTTGTCGAATGTTTTTAAGTTTTTGCTGAATTAAACATTGGATAAATCAAACCTATTGCTCCTGCAGTTGTCATTGCACCGCTAGCCAGAAGTAAAAACTGAAGTCCACCACTGTTTTTAATGCGCCGCTTCATTTGCTTCCACGTATTTTGTGCTAACTGTCCATTTGTATTGGGCGTTTTTTGTTTTTCGCGAAAATATAAAGCAGCCATAATTGTTGCGGTAGAAAGCCCACCTCCTACTGTTAAATATAGCCACGGATTTTTAAAGTAGCTTGTACTGATGTTGTTTTGCAGCTGTTTTTTAGTAACTGAAGAAGAATTGGTTTTTGTTTGATTTTGATCCGGATTCTTCTTTTTGGGAGCTTTTTTATTCGTTGATTTTTCAGGTTTTCCAGAACCTAATTTCATGGTTTTTTCATGCTTTGTTAATGCCGCCTTTTTTCCCTTTTGTTTTTTTAACCTTTCTTGTCTTTCTTTTTCTAATACACGATTTTCTGGGGCACTTATCGTACTTATAACTGATTTTCTAGCTTCAATTCTTAAGTCTAGTTTTTGTTGCTCTGTTAAGGGGTTTGCTGTTTCATATAAATGCATCGCGGGATTTGCAAAATGAATACCAGGTCCAAAAAAGCCCAAAAGATCAAAGTGAAATAATAATTCATCTTTCTTTCTTTGATATATCTCACTTTTTTTTTCTAGTTGGCTAAGTTGTGAAAGTTTTTGTAAACAAAAACTCTGCTTTCGATCGTTTGTTATATGAAAATCACTGTGCAGCTGTTGCCAAAAAATATCTGTGTCTAGAGCTTGAACTTCTCCTTTAAGCATTTTAAGTGCTCCGCCAATTATAAGAAGTCGATCTTCTTCTTGCATACCAATCGTTGCTTTGTCAGCGGCAGTCTTAACCTTCTCAATTGTGTCTTGATCTGCATCAGCGGGAGTAACTATTTTTTCTGAAAATTCATCTATTTTTTTTTCAAATGATTCTTTAAATCTAATTTGATCTGGGGTTATAAATCCAAGTTTGTCATTTAAAAACCAGGTTTTTAAAAATGTTCTTCGTCTTTTTGCTTCTTCAGCTTCAGCTTTTTTAGTTTGTAAAAATCCGGTTGTATTAGCTTGTTTTTTTTTACCGTTTGCTGGCAAGTTCGGTAAATTATTATCTGTATTCCCCCGTTTTTTAGTGTCACGATGTAGCTGTTTTAGGAAGTAGTTTGGTGGGGGTTGAGGGTTTTCAGTACAAAAACCCTGTTGCAAAGCCGAAAAAGATAAAAGAAAAATAAAAAAATATTGTAAGTTTTTCATATCAACCCGTTTCAAAATATCATCCAGTTTCAAATTCAAAATGTTCTAGGCCTTTAAACACTCCGCCAAGCGCGACGATGGAAAGACCTGTTACAAATGGGATTAATAGCAGTTTTTGCTGCTTTAGTCGAATCCAAGCTTTTTTTGCCAAATTTTGTTTCTTTTTGTTAATGCAAGTTTCTTCGTTAGTTTTTTCTTGTTTTCTTAATTTTTTGTTTTCATGCATTGCGCTGAAAAGAGCAACGCAAAATGTTGTTGCAGAAACACCTGCTCCTATGCCCATCATTCCGAATGCTGTTTTGTGCCATGGCGTTGGAGGTTTGGTTTTTGTGTTCTGACTACTATGTTTTGTTGCGGGATCTTTTTGGGGCGGGCGCTTGGCAAAATATTTATATGGGTCGTCAGAAGTATAACTATTAGGTAAG
Organism: bacterium; assembly: GCA_030629865.1. Classification (GTDB taxonomy): domain Bacteria; phylum Babelota; class Babeliae; order Babelales; genus DAOVOC01. Next base: position 2,517 of record DAOVOC010000075.1, on the reverse strand, counting down.
TACAAAAAATTTTCTTCTTTAAGATGCCTGTGTGAAACATCTGTTTCCAGCCAGTTAGCTTTTTCAACATCACAAAGTCTTGGATCTGCAGTTGGGTTTTTTTCAGCTTTCCAAAGTTTCCAGCCGTCAAATTTATAAAAAACTCTTTTTTCTGGGCTGCCATCTGGCTTTTCTGTTGTGCAGTAGTAAGCACATTTATCAATAAACGATCTTTGTTCTGGGCCTATTTTGTTGCGACAATCAACTTCTTCTCTTGTTGCTTCAATATTTTTAAAAATTTCCCACCAATTTTTAAGTTCATTACTTTTAGTCCATTTAAATCCTGGTTTCTGAATATCTGAATATTTTGTGACTTCAGGTGTTTTCTGCCAAGTGTCATCATGTTTTTTATAAAAAATTTTTTTGTCATGAGAGCTCCCTTGTGTACAATAACAATTGCAAAATTTATTATTGATTTTAATGCATGCCATTTGATTTGGAAGCATATGGTCAAATGTTAATTTTTTTTCAATACTTTTTCTTTCTGCAATCTGCCAGTCGTTATGTAGCTTTTCAGGTTTTATTCCACTTGGCGTGGTAAACATTTGTTCTTCTCTTCTAAGTTTTTCTTGCCACTCTGTATTCCACAAAGCGTAGCGCCCTCTTTGTCTTATTTTACTACTATGGCTTTCATCGCTTAGCGTGCTAAGAATTTTCTTTTTGGGATACATTTCAGCAATGCCTAAAAGGTAAAGACTTTCTTTTTGTTCCCATAGATTGCTTTTGGATGGATCTATCCCATGAGCCTCTGGTGAATTGGAAAAGGCGTCGTATTTTGTCACACACAATGTGTCACCGTCAAAGCGGTAGACAATATCACCATGACGAAAATAACTGTATCGTTGATGCCATAACTTTTCGCCACTATTTAAGTTTATAGGATGTGGAGCGGCAGCAACTTCGGAATTAAGTTCTGTTCTGTTTGTTGCGTTTACCCAAGCAGTCTTTATGACTTTTAGTTCATCAAGACTTAGCTTTTCTGAGCAGCGAATTTTACCGAATATAAGTGTCGTTGCGATTAAAACCAGAAGTTTTTTGCTTTTGCGCATTTTCTATTTACTCTTCGCTTCTAATATTATCTATGAATATTCCCTTACATAGCTGAAGAATTTCCGAAAGATCATTTGGAATTTTGGAAACGACTGTCTGTACTTTTTTTCCAGCTTCTTCAATGATTCCTACTGTGCTCTTTGCGGCTTCAAATACAGATCTGATTCCTGCTTGAATTTCTTGTTTGGGTAATAGCGATTCTACCATCCCTTGCCAAGAACTTGCGCATTCACTAGCCTTTGGCATTTTGCGTTCTGCGTATTTTTCCAACTTTAATCTGCCGCTTTTAGTTCTGGTTGCTCGAAAAGGCATTCCGGTTTGGGCGAATAATTGTTCAATTTCAGTAGAGGAAAACTCTTTTTCTGCTTTTCCTATCATTTGCTCTGTAAACTCACTTGCAATTTTTTGTGCAGGTGCACCTAAAAGCGTTTCTATTAGATTTGTTTTTGTTTTATCTTTTTTATCTTCATCACTTAGATTTGCAATTTTATTTTTAGAAACTTCTCTTGCCAGGTGGTCGTTTAAGTTGTTTTCTGTTTTTAAAATCGACTTGATAGTGGTCTTAATAAACTTTATGTCATTTTCGGTAGCTTTTAATGGTTTTTTTAGATTTTCTATTTCTTCTTCTTTTTTCGCTGCTTTATATGCGTGACAAAAAGATTTTGTTTCAATTACTAAGTTGCTAGCTAACAGTCCAGCTGCAAGATATGACGCAATATTTGCTGGAATTTTTTCTTTGCCGGTAAATAGTCGTTTGGCAAAACTCAAGTATGAACCCTTAAACTTACGGTTTTTACAGGCTTTTTTATAATTAAAAAATACTGTTGTGGCAAGAAGCCCAACGGCTCCGACTCCCTTTAAACTACCGCAAATACTTGTAAAACAATCAAATTTATATACCCAGTCGCCATAACCGAATCCATCTGTGGAGTTAAAATGCCAATTTGATGTACTTTGCTCAGTCGCATAAACTTGAGGTATTGTTTGCGAAGTACCGATGATTAACATTAGTAAAAGTTTTTTTATAAAGTTCTTCATTGTTTTTTTCCTTTTCTTAATTGTTTATGCGCATGGTATCGCTTCTGTGATTATAAGTGATGATTTACAGGTACGCTGTGTTCTTAGCTTTTCGTTCATTTCTTCAATAACTCTTTGTGCAGCTTCAAATGAAAGTGCACTGCTTTTACTTCTTTGTGCACGACGTCTGAATTTTTGGGCCATTTCTTCGATGTCTCGGCCTACAACATATAAATCCATAATATCAACAAGCTTTTTGCGGTCGGTCTTAACCTTGCTGTCGATTCTAATATCTCGATCTATGACTTCTTTTTTAAGATAAAGGTTATAAAGTTGTATTTTTTCGGGTGTGCCTGGTCGGTCCATGTGTATAACCTCACTAATTCGACTTTCAACAGCGCTATCGAGCGC
>DAOVOC010000033.1 GCA_030629865.1 bacterium | reverse complement strand
TTTTGATGTCAAATCCAAACAATTTAAAACGCTCAAAACAAAAGCTATCTCACTTAACGTTGAACCACGCGACGAGGCTCAGCAAACACAAACGCCTGAACCAAAACAAAAAACTAAAGAAAAAAAACACCCTAAAAAAGCAGAGATCTACGAGCTGGAAGGATATTCACAAAGCGATGAGCCATACCAAGGCATACCGTTCTTAGCCTTTGTCCTGCTTATGACATTGCCTTATGCATGGATGGCTGCCAAGAAACTACGTAGATGGTGGGAAAACAAAAATAGCGGCAGCCTTTTGCTCATCTCCACCATGCAAAAAATTAATACGTGCGAAAAGAATAACGACGCTTCGCAGCTTTATGACATCATCACCACATTTATGACCCAGCACTTTGGCAAAAGCCAAGCCAAACATATTTCTGAAGAATGGATTTTCCAGCAACTAACGCTGATTGGGATAAAACCAGGAAAAATTGAAAGCTTTATAGATTTCTTGTCAAAATGCGCCAGCAAAAAGTTTGCAAAAACGACAAAAGGCACTTATCTTACATATCAATCTCAATTTCAACAGGCCAGACAATGGCTGGAAATAATTACTAAGGAACAAAATAAATGAAACGCTTTTTTCTTCTCGCTCTGACACTCTCTTTTCTTTCACCAGCCTTAAATTGCATGAACAATGATATGGCAGCTTTAGACCAAACACTTTCCGAAGACATGGTGCCAGTGGTAGTTATTCATCCACAAAAAAGTCTTGTGTGGTTAAAAAAAAACTTTATAACGAACAGGAGCAGCAGTTTAAAAACCAACATTATTACCCACAGGAACCAAAAGATAAAACCCACCGGTGTAAGTTAGTTGGGAATAAAATATGGGCTAGAAAAGACGTTGAGTTTCTCAATCTTTCTGGCTTTAAAATAATAGAGGTTCTCCCTACAATAAAATTACTTATAAATCTTAAAAAAGTTGACTTAAGTCGCAACCTTCTTAAAAAATTGCCAGAAGATATGCATCAACTAAAACTTACTTATCTTAATATAGCCAACAATGATTTCACCGAACCACCATTCAGATTTATATCAGGCTTTACAAATCTAGAAAGCTTATACTTGGATTGTTGCTATTGGAATATAGAGACAGCTATGGAAAAACCCCCTTTTTACAGAGAGAAAAACAGAAGAAAGGTTTGTTTAAATGAAATCTTTGCATTAAATGAAATGCTTAAAAAGTGTACAAATTTACAATCCTTTACAGCACCTTGCGGTAGACATTACGGTTTCTACTCTTGCATGCCTCTAAACAATCTCAAGGATTATTTAGACTTAGCATGCAAATTCACTGTTGCATTCAATTCAAACAAAACACCTCCAGAACTTTCATTTGTCCTATTTAGAAATTATCTATACAAACCAATTCCTAAAACTTATTGCAGATGCCAACCGGTAGCAACAAGATCCGATGGATCAATAGCTAAACGGTTGACAGTCGGTTGGGAATATAAATATGGAGGGTCTCACAAACCATTTTGTTACTATGTTCCCAATTTAAATCCTTCTCTATTTGACCTTTCTGAAAACAAACTAGAAATCTGAAATCTAGAGGTCTGTGGCGACGATGACTGGGATAGTTTTCCAGAATAGAGGTTAATCCTAAAATTAAAGGAACAAAATAAATGAAACGCTTTTTTCTTCTCGCTCTAACACTCTCTCTTCTTTCACCAGCCTTAAACTGCATGAACGATGAAATGGTGGTTTTAGACAAAGCACTTTCCGATAAAATGGTTCCGGTGGCAGTTGTTACTACTCGCATATTTATTGATGGCATTGGTGGTGTCTTTAGGCAAGGAGGTTTGTCTTATGATCAAAAAAAAGGTAAGAATCTTGGTTGTAAGTTAATTAAAAACACAATCTGGGTTCCAAAAAACATTGAGAAATTATATCTTGATAGAGATGCCATAATTGAAATACTTCCTCAAATAAGTAACCTTACAAAACTTAAATTCCTTGATCTGCAATGTAACTATATTAAAATGTTGCCAGAATCCATTGCTCAATTGCAGCTTACCTTTCTTGATATTAGTAGAAACAACATCGAAACCCCGCCGCTAGAAATCATATCGAAACTTAAAGAACTGACATATTTAGATCTCGAAGATTACTGTACCCCCCCATGGTCCAAACAAAAAAGAGTAAAGGTTTGTTTAACAGACTTATTTGCACTAAATGAAATGCTTAAAAAATGTACAAAGCTCACACACCTGATAACACCTTGCGGTAGAAGATTCATCAATGATCATTTATACAAAGATTTCTATCTCGACAGGTTAAGAAATTACTTAAATTTGCAATTCAAGGTTGTTACCGCATTTAACTCAAACAAAACACCTCCAGAACTTTCATTTTCCCTATTTAGAAATATGTACAACCAGACTCCTAAAACTTACTGTAAATGTCAGCCCTTTATACAAATGAAAGATGGATCAACATTTGAACCGTGTTACCCAGGTTCTTATACCTATAAACATGACGGGCCTCATAAACCATTTTGCCACTATGTTCCCAATTTAGATACTTCCTTATTTGACCTTTCTGAGAACAAACCCAATGTTAAAAATCAAGAAAAAGATCAAGTTCGCCATCAAATACCAGAAGGTTGTGGCGACGATGACTGGGATGACTTTTCAGAATAGTAGTTAATCCTAAAATTATAGAAACAGGCTTTAATTAATATAATTTTCCTCTATCCCAGCCCAATTATTTTATTTTCTACTTGAAATTTTCACCCAAACCCCAATACACTCTAGATAGACAGAGTGTATTAAGGGCGCTGGCCATGCAGCAACGGCTTGTTCGCGGCTGCAAACTACAAAAATGCGCCTTGGCTAGTCCAAGGAAGGCACGGCGCCCATAAAAACCAGGGGTTAAAAACAATGGAAAATTACAGCAGAGTGCGTGTGATGATCTCGATGATCGCGCTTGTATCGATGCTTCTTATAGTTTCTGGGTGTGGAAAAATGAAAAAACGCGACACTGCCGTCTTAGGTGGTGGCCTTGTTGGAGCTAGCGCTGGTGCTGCCGTTGGTGCTGGTGTTTCTGCCACTGGAAGTAAAGTTGCTGGTGCTGCCGCTGGTGGCATTATCGGTGCTGTTGCCGGTGGACTGATTGGGCATGCCCTCTTTAGCGGCAACAATGAAGAAACCGATATAACAACAACAACTTCTTCAACTGAAAAATAAATAATAGGTCTACCGACCAACCTTGTACACGTGGGAGCTTGATTGCTTCCACGTGTCTCTTTTTTCCACCATTCTTTAAGAGAAGAACTTTAAATTTTATTCTATAAAAAATTCTTGCGTGACAAGAAAAAGCTCCTACGCTACAATGTTTTTAAGGTTGAGCCAACACCTTGCAAAGGAGCCTGAGATGCACAAAAGTATCAGTACTCTTTTAATAATTATTGGAGTCATAACTGCCTCAATTCAACCAGCGCCCCCCACAAAAACAAGCATCACTCTCAACTCCCTTGTCGGCTCATGCACCGTTACAGAGCCTGTAATCATCAAATTACTACAAAGCAAAGGTCTGCAGCGACTTAAAAAAATAGCTGTCGGCGGCATCGCTCCTTTAGCAACCACATTTGCACACAACCGAAGTCGCTATGACCATTCTGTAGGTGTTTTTATGCTTCTGAGAAACCAAAAATGTTCTCTTATCGAACAAATTGCGGGGCTTTTGCACGATGTTTCTCATACAGTTTTTTCACATGTTGGTAATTTGGTTTTTGATTATGACCATGATTCGCAGCACATATGGTTTTTGAAGCAAACAGACATAGCAAAAATTTTAGAAAAATATGGCATAGAGCTATATAAAATCGATCAGACTCAAAATTCACTTCCAGGCTTAGAGCAGGCACTGCCAGAAATGTGTGCCGACAGGCTTGACTACACAATAAACACAGCGTTTCTACTAAAATTCTTGTCAAAAGCAGATGTAAAACTCATTTTAAAGCACTTGCATCTAAAAAATGGCGTATGGTTTTTTAGCGATATTGATGCAGCACGCAAACTTGCCTATGCATCAATATTTATCGTCAACAACCTATTCGGAAACCCTGCAAACATTATGGCTTATCACTGGACAGCCAGTGCATTAAAACGGGCAATCGAGATCGACTTACTTACTCAAAAAGATGTTCGATTTGGCACTGACAAAGAAATTTGGCAAAAGCTTAATGAAAGTACTGACGACTTGATAACCCGCTGGGTACACATGACAAAAAATTGCGAAAACATCGTAAGCATAGGCAGTGCGGAAGAGTTTAATATGAGAGTGAGTACAAAATTTCGGTGCATCGACCCACAAGTTCAAACTGGAAATCACCTCTGCAAACTTTCTGAAATCGACCCCGCTTTTAAAACAACTTTTAGACAATTAAAAGAACAGCTTAAAGCTGCAAAGCTTGTAAGAATTACTTATTAAAAAGCCCTTCTCGCACTTTTTTGCAATCTGGCTTACAATAAAAAATGGTCTTTTAAGCTGATTTTTAAAGGTAAAACACGCTCATGATCCTTTCGATAAAAGATTTACATGCAACTATCGAAAACAAAGCTGTTTTAAATGGTGTTAATCTTGAAGTTGGCACCCAAGAAACACACGTTCTAATGGGGCCAAATGGTGCAGGCAAAACATCTTTAGCAATGTCACTTATGGGGCACCCTAATTTTCAAATAACCAAAGGCACTGTTCAATTTACAGGCAAAGATCTTTTGCTCTTAAAACCTCATCAGCGCGCACAGGCCGGGCTTTTTTTATCTTTTCAGCAACCTTGCGAAATTGAAGGAGTTTGCTTAGCAGATCTTCTGAGGCAGGCATATAACTCAATATACAACAACACTGAAAAGCAGCTTAAACTTAGTGAATTCAGACAATTTTTAGACAAAATCTGCACAAAACTCAAATTACTAACCAGCTTTGTAGAGCGAGATGTTAACTTCGGCTTCTCTGGTGGCGAAAAAAAACGGGCCGAAATGCTCCAACTTATGGTTTTGCAGCCAAAGCTTGCCATCCTAGACGAAATCGACTCTGGACTTGATGTTGATGCACTAACAACCGTGTGCAAAGCAATTAATGAGCTCAGAAATAGCCCCAGCAAAACATCTTTTCTGATTATCACACACTACAAACACCTACTAGACCGAATTGCCCCAGATGCAGTGCATGTTATGAAAAATGGCAAAGTTGTCGAATCTGGTAAAAGCAAACTTGCCCATAGAATTGTTTCTGAAGGTTTTAATCAAAAATAGGTAGTATAATTCCATGTTTAGCTTTCTAAAAAAAACGGTTGTAAATCTTTTTTCCGGCATCAAAAGCAAGCTTTGCTCTCTTTTTTCCAAACCCATCAATAAAAATTCACTTATCGAATTGAAAACAATCCTTTTGGAAGCAGATGTTGGCATAAAGCTTGCAAATGAACTGACAATAAAGCTTGAACAGTGGATGCAAAAAACATCCAACCAAAGCGGCAGTGAAGCACGCACTTTTTTAGAAGCACAGCTTTTGCAAATTTTAGAAAAACTTCCAAAAAGTAAAACTCGCTCTCCAGAAGTTCTTCTTCTTTTGGGCATCAATGGAAGCGGAAAAACAACAACTGCAGCAAAACTTGCACATCGCTTTGCCCAGCAAGGAAAACAGACATTGCTTGTTGCAGCAGACACATTTCGCATGACAGCAGTTGAACAACTTGAAGAGTGGGCTAAAACAGCCAATGTTCACTTTCATCGCGGCAGTCCTAACCAAGACCCAGCTTCAGTTGCATATCAAGGATGCAAGCGGTGGCGTGATGAAAATTTTGACCATGTAATAATCGATACAGCCGGTAGACTGCACACTCAAGCAAATTTAATAAATGAGCTCGCTAAAATTCGCAGGGTTGTTGCTAAAAACGTCTCTGAAGAAAAAATTTGTAGCTGGCTGACACTTGATTCCATGTTAGGGCAATCATCGTTTGCACAAGCAAAATTGTTTGGAGAAGCACTACCCCTAGATGGCCTACTGCTCACAAAGTTTGATGGAACTGGAAAAGCTGGAACGGTTTTTGCAATCGCAAGCCAACTTAAACTTCCAATTCCATTTATTACACACGGTGAAGAGATTGATGCTATTAAACAATTTGACGCAAAACAATATGTTCACGATTTGTTGTATGAATAAAAAAGGTAGCATTTACATCTACTCCACAAAATGGTTTAATCGCACGACCTGATGCGCCATCGAAATTCATTGTGCAAGTGAGTATTCACCTATGAAATATGACCTTTTTACACTCATCCACAATACCGTAGATACTCTTAGCGCAACACCTCATGTTGTCCAACCCAACCAAGAAGCATGGTGGATTATTCAAAGCATTATCAAAAAAACTCGTGCACAACTTTTGGTAACACGCGAGATAACGCTCAGCGATGCGCAAGAAAAAAAACTATCAATATTGATCGATCGAAGAACAAATAAGCGTGAACCCATCCAATATCTTCTAGGCTCAGTACCATTTTGCGGCCTGACAATCTCTGTAAAACAACCAATCCTTATTCCAAGACCAGAAACCGAAGAATGGTGTACAAAACTTATCTATGAATTGCAATACATCCGCAGCCCACTAAAAATCCTTGACCTGTGCACAGGGACCGGCTGCATAGCATTGGCACTAGCAAAAGCTTTTCCAACCGCGACTGTTATCGGCGTCGATATCGACGAAGATGCAATTAAACTTGCCAAAAAGAACGCTGTAGACAATAAAATTAATAATGTAGAGTTCAAACTCTCTGACCTTTTTTCGGCAGTGCAAAAAGAAAAATTTGACATCATTGTCGGCAACCCACCCTATCTTTCTCCAATTGAATGGGAATCGCTTCCGCTCGATGTCAAAGCATGGGAAGCACAAAAAGCACTTATCGGCGGCAAAGATGGTCTTGAACTTTATCGAAAAATTGCACAAGAAGCACCGAAATTTTTAACCGCCCGTGTAAGCCCTTTTAAAATGGTCCGCAAACCACCTCGCATCGCTCTAGAAATTGGCTTCCGGCAATACGAAGACGTTCATACTCTTATGAAAGAAGCGTTGCCAGAAAATGAAATAGAGTTGTGGAAAGATCTTTCAGAAAAGCCACGAGTTACAGTTTTAAGATAACTCGTGACCCTAATTCTTGGTTAGAAAAAAACCTCTAGTTTTTTAAAATTCTAAGAAGAACCATTCTTTTTCTTGTTCATCATGTCCCAGAATTCTTGATTGGTTTTGGTTTTTCGCATTTTTTCAATCAAGAAACCCATAGCATCAACTGAATTCATAGAAGAAAGGAATCGCTGAAGCACCCACATATTGTTCAAAGTTTCCTTATCAACAAGAAGATCTTCGCGACGTGTGCCTGACATCTGAATATCAAATGCAGGATAAATACGCTTGTTCGAAAGTTTACGTGTCAAATGAATTTCCATGTTGCCGGTACCTTTGAATTCTTCAAAGATAACATCGTCCATTTTCGAACCAGTTTCAACAAGAGTTGTTGCCAAAATGGTCAAAGAACCACCTTCTTCAACATTTCTTGCTGCACCAAAGAATCGCTTAGGGCGCTGAAGTGCACTAGCGTCAATACCACCAGTTAAAACTTTGCCAGACGAAGGCGCAAGAGTGTTATACGCACGAGCAAGACGCGTTAGAGAATCAAGAAGAATAACAACATCGCGACCACATTCAACAAGGCGCTTAGCTTTTTCTATAACCATTTCTGCAACTTGAACATGCCGAGTTGCATACTCATCAAAGGTTGAACTAACAACTTCCGCTTTAACAGAACGTTGCATATCCGTTACTTCTTCTGGCCGCTCATCTATAAGCAAAATGATCATGTTTACTTCGGGATGATTATGAATAATCGTATTGGCTATTTCTTTTAGAAGAACGGTTTTACCGGTCTTTGGTGGCGCAACAATCAGCCCACGCTGCCCCTTACCGATAGGAGAAAAAATATCCATAATCCTTGTAGAAAGCGTAGAAGGATCACCTTCCAAACAAAATTTCTTGTTCGGGAAAATGGGTGTTAAATTTTCAAAAACAGTTCTACGAAGCGTATCGTATGGAGACGCAAAATTTACACTTTCAACACGCTGAAGCGCAAAATACTTTTCGGTATCTTTTGGACGACGAAGAGTACCATTAACTAAATCACCAGTACGCAAACCAAACCGCTTGATGTGAACAGGTGAGACATAAATATCGTCGGGACCAGGCACATAATTAAATTTTGAAGAACGCAAAAATCCAAATCCATCCGGAAGACGTTCCAGAATTCCTTCGCCAAATATTTCAACGCGTTTTTCAGACTGTGACTCAAGAATTTTGAAAATGATCTCTTGCTTCCTAAATGCTGAAGCATTGGCAACCCCAAGAGACTTGGCGTACTCAATGAGCTCGTGAGTCCCCATTTCTTTGAGTGTTTGAACATTAATACGCTTAACAGGAGAAGTTGGAATATCTTTTATAACCTTATCTTCTATCTTTTTGTCGCGCACAACTATTTTTTCAGATGCTTTTTCCTGTTCTACTTTTTTTTCTGTGGTGGTTTCTATTTTTTTTTCTACGACAGCCTTAGGAACAGCCTTGCTGGAAACTTTTTTATCCGTATTAACTTTGGGGGTTTTGGACTCAGCGTCACCGCTCTTAATTGAAGACCCATTACGGTCATTCTTGGAATCTGTCAT
>DAOVOC010000086.1 GCA_030629865.1 bacterium | reverse complement strand
TGATTTTTGCTGTGTTTGAACTAAATTTATTTTGCATTTTATACTCCGGTTGTGGTGGTGGTTGCAGCCTCGCGACGTTCTTCAACTATTCTGAAAAAATATTCGTAACCATTATAATTGTGACCATAATGAGACGTTTTATCGTCATGGCTTTTGCTAAGTGAAATAACCCTGAAGAGGGGGTGTTTCCCATCATTTTTACATCGAGTTACAATGTAGAAAGCTTTTCCACTTGTATAAAGAACTTGCATCTTGTGACATTCATAACAATTTTTAACAACTCTTTCCATTTCTTTCCGATTGTCTTGTTTATCAGGTTGCTTAGAAAGACAGTTGCCTTCTCCTCCTATGAGCAAGGCACTGATTAGGGGTAAATCCATTGCTTCCAAATTTGTGTTTTTTAGATGTGAAAATATAGCCAGTGTTAATAATACGATAATCTTCTTGAATTTCATGTTGACCCTTCTTTGCTGTGAGTTTTGTGATCGCGAGGCTTCTTTAACTAAGTGAAGCATAGTTTAGTATATGGCCTGGTTGTGTCAAATAGAAACTTGGGTATTGCTGTGCAAGTACACGTTGACGGTTTTTGCCAGGAAAGTTACGATATCTGGTGAGCGTTTAAGTGTAGGTGGTTGTACAACATTGGGGATTTAATATGAAGCGTTTAATCGGTCTTTTATTGGCTGTCTCTTCTGTCGCAGCGATGGCGGCTCCAACAGCTCAGATGGTGTTTATTGACAGCGGTGACATTATGAAAAAATCCAAAATGGGCGCTGCGTTTGAGCGTGAAGTAAATGATATTCGCAATGAAGCTCAGACTCTTGCAATGAGCGAACAGTCTAAAATCGGTGAAATGGAAAAAAATATTTCTGAAAAATACAAAGGCTCAAAAGTTGTCGACCAGATGCTTGTAGCTGCAGAAATTGCAGAAATCGAAAAAGCAAAACGTCATGCTGGATTTTCTATCGAAGAGAAAAAACGTGAAGTGACTGCCGCGATCGAAGCAAAAGAACGTGAGATTTCACAAAAAATTATGGTTGAAGTAAAAAATGTGGCTGAAAAGCAAGGTTGGGGCGCTGTAAGTGATTTGAGGGCTTCTGGATGTGTGTTTGTAGCAGAAGGCCTTAACAAAACTGACGATGTGGTTAAAGCAATTAACTTAAAACATGATGCCGAAGTTGCTCGTGCAGCGCTGGGGAAAACTAAAACAGCGTAATTAATTTGACTAATTTTTAAAAAGCGAGGCGCCCGAAATGGCGCCTCGCTTTGTCAGAACAGAACATTTTTATAGCTTTTTATCCATTTTTTTGATTTTCTAACTTTCCCATTTCGTTTTGTAAAATTTACCGTTCATACTATATCTATCGAAGCACAGAACCTTAAAAGTGTAAAAATAATTTGTGACTAAACCGAGAGATTGCCATGAGTGATGTAGAAACAACGATAAAGATTGAGCGAGAAGTCGCGAATCCGAACATTCCTGGCTTTGATGCTAAGGGACTTAAAGAAATTAAAGTTATTGTTGGTTTAGGCAATCCTGGTTCGAAATATGCCAACAGTAGGCATAACATAGGTTTTATGGTTTTGGATAAAATCGCCAGCCGTGCAGCTCTCGAGTGGCTTCAAAATGGTGCTATTTGGGCACATCTATCTGCAGATATGAATTCTCTTTCAGAAAAATCTTTGACCTTATGCAAGCCTAATGCCTTTATGAACAATTCAGGTAATATTGCATCTTCATTGAGAAAAAATGGCATTACTCCTAACCAAGTACTTGTGATACACGATGAACTTGAACGTGTGTTTGGATATGTTGGGATTCGGCATGGTGGAAGTGCTCGTGGTCACAATGGTCTAAGGTCCATTATGGAGCAATTTGGTAAAGATTTTTGGCGCATGGGTATTGGCATTGGCCGCCCCGACGATCGCCAGGATGTTGGAAACTATGTACTTTCTTCTTTTACTCCAGAAGAGAAAGAACAGCTTTCAGATATTATAGATAAAGCGATTAGAGTTTTGCTCCCGTAACATTAGTTAGGTGACCGTCTTCTAAATTTAATATTGTGTCCATCTTTTTACAGATGGTTTTGTCGTGGGTGCAGATAATAAGCCCCATATTCCATTTTTCTTTGTATTGAATTAATAAGTTGGTTATTTTTTCTGCATTTTGCCCATCTAGATTTCCAGTTGGCTCGTCCGCAAGCAAGAATGTTGGTTTGTTCATGAGGGCGCGTGCTAGTGCTACTCGTTGTTGCTGGCCACCAGACATTTGGTGCGGTAAAAGGTGCTGTTGTTTTATTCCGAACTCTGTAAGTAGCTTTTCTGCATGTTTGGTAGCTTCTTTATTTTGATGTCCGCGAATGATTCCTGCGATTACAACATTCTGTAGGGCCGAAAGTTCTGGAATAAGGTAGTGGAATTGGAACATAAAACCAATAGAGCGGCTTCTAAAATTATTTGTAGATTGCTCATCCATGTCGAAAATATCAGAGTTTTCAAATGTAACAGTGCCATATGTTGGTTTATCGAGCCCTCCCAAAATATGCAGCAAGGTTGATTTGCCGCTTCCTGAAGCTCCCGTGATGGCGTATGAAGAGCCTTGCTTAAAGGTTGCGTCTAGATCTTTTAAAACGATATTTCTTTTTTCATCTTGTTCATAAATTTGTGTTATTTTTTCTGCGGTCAAGCAATTTTTTTGTGATTTAATTGGTGTTTTATTCATAGTAAAAGTCGCTTCTTTTAAATGTGTTCATTTTTCTCAGGATAGCAAATCAGCGCGAGAGTGTGAAAAGTCAGATTTGGTTTTAAGATCTGTTGTTGTTTCGAATTTCTGCGTATATTTTTTTTGTTTCTCCGTTAATTGCATCTACTCGGTCTTGCATTTCTATTATATTTTTATCTGCTGTCTCGATAGCTAGTTGACGGTCGTCGAATTCATTGTTTTCGTGAGTGAAATCCATTGCTTTTAAGTGTTTTTCTTGAGGGTAAAAGTGGATTATGATTATTGCTGGCCAGGTGAATGCAGCTACAGCAAGAGCTGCTGTGCAACCCCAAAGAGTCTTTGTATGCTTTTTGTTTCGTTTTTTTTCAATTTCCGAGTGGTCTGCTTGTTTGTCAAAAAGAATGTGCAGATATTTTTTTATTGTTAATGGGTTCTTATGCTGTTGCTTTTTTTCCCATAAGTATCCTCTAGTTAGTTGTATTGCAGCGGCAGTAATGGCCAATGCGCTTGTTATTTCAAATCCTACCAGTACATAGTCGGTGGAGCTTTTAACTTGTATGGAGTTTAATAGCGCTAAAATTAGTATGATTTTTTCATGTATTTCTAGCTCTCTGAGTAAAAATATCTTCAGCATCTTTTAGGTTCTGTGTACTTTTATTTAGAAGTTCTTGCCATTCGGAAAGGTCTTGTTCGCGTCTGATTTCTATTTCTGCAAGATCTTCTAAAAGCTTGTTTATATTATTCCCTACTTTGTTTATAGATATAATCTGTTCATTTTCGTGAGCGATGCATTGTTTTTCTTGTAGTTTTGCAATCAGTAGGCCAAATAACGAGGAAGAGGAAAATATGAAGGTCGCAAAGCACAATACATACTTGAATATAGAGCGATCTGATAACCCTTGTTTTTGTGCTTCGAGATTACGCTTGTTCAAGTACTTCCAAAATTCAAGTTTTTTACCTTCTTTTTGGCATTGATTGCGATAATCTTTTTTGATTTCCCTATAGTCTTTTATAATTAAGTATGTCAGGAACCCCGCGCTTATGAGGGTTGGTGCAGCTGCAATACTAAAGATAG
>DAOVOC010000063.1 GCA_030629865.1 bacterium | reverse complement strand
ACTCCAGAAAGTGAAAAAAATGCAATCAAGATACGGGCAGAGGCGGACATGTTTTTAAATCGTCTAAACATTATAAAACCCCTTATTAATGCTTTTTTTAACTTGCACTCATTGTCTACATCTCTAGAATACGCACTAAAAACTTTTTGAACAAAAACCCTCTCTAAGAAGGGTTAAAATAGCCTTTTTTGTTCAAAAAAGCATTAAATAAATGTTTTCAGTCTCCTAGGGTGTGATAAAGTAGACAAAAAACACCTAATTTTTGATGCGAAAAAGCCAAACTGGAGGGGAAAATGGATTCTACAACTAAAAAAGGTGCGTTTTTTGTCGTTTCTGGTGCATCTGGAGCTGGAAAAACATCACTTGTAATCAATGCTATATCGCAACTAAAAGATTCTATACCAATTGAGCGCGTAACTACTTATACAACGCGAAAGCCTCGACCAGGGGAAGAAAACGGCAAAGACTATGTGTTTATTTGTCCTGCTGAATTCAAGCAACTCAAAGAGCGTGATTTTTTCTTTGAAACAACAAAATTTAACGGTGGTGTATACGCAACTCCCAAAAAACTTCTTGACCGCCTTGAAGAAGGAATTTGCCAAGTCGCCATAACTGATATTGAAGGAATTCGCTCCCTTAAAAAACTATATCCAACTTCGGTAAGTATTTGGATTGAAGCAAGCTCTAACGAAGAATTGAAAGAACGGCTCAAAAACCGTGGAACAGAAGACATCCAAACCATCGAAAGCCGCATCAAACTGGCTAAGCAGCACAATCAACAAATTAAGAACGAAAACCTTGCTAACCACGTTGTAATCAACGAATCGCTTAAAAAAGCAATGCAAGAATTAATTGATATTTTTAAGAAAAATTTCAAAGCTCCAGCACAAATACAAACAACTGTTCACAAAAAACAATCGGAGAAAGCATGAACAAAACATTATGGTGTGTGACGACGTTTGTTACTTTTGTTTCGATAATGCCAGTTTTTGGTATAGAACAGCCTTTTTTATACCAAAATAACAAAGACCTTAAACAAACAAGAAAAAACTATAATGTTTTGGTTCAAGGGTTAGAAGATTACAAAAAAGAATCAATAGAATTTATGAAATTTATGTTAAAAAAAGAGTTTGGTGAACAAATGAGCAAAAGTCTTGCAATCATCTTTTGCGAAATGTCGCTGATGCATGCAAAAAAAGATCTTATTTTCGATCCAAAAGAAACTCTAAATAATTTACAAGAAGAACTTAAAAACTACGTTTATTCTTATTCCTGCGACTTAACTAAACAGTTCATCAAAAACAATATAGATTCTTTTCTAGAATTTAAAATTGCTACCCTATCCAATTTAAAAGAGAGTTTTTACTCGATGCAACTCTCTTTTAATAACATGAAACAATTTGTGCCATCGACCCAAAAATCAATAGATTTAGAAGATTATAAAAAAGAAATAATAAAATTCATTAAATTATGGTTGGAAAAATCGCTTGATAAACAAATGAGCAAAAGTTATGCAATCATTTTTTGCGAATTATCGCTGATGCATATATTTCTCAACCAAAATTCGCTTTCCAAAGAGCCAGATACCAATTTAAAGGAGTTACAAAGAAGATTTTGGAACGGCGTTTACAACTTCTATTCCTCAACAAAACTATCCCTTGAAAACAAAAAAAGCGATCCTGTTCTGGAATGTTCCTTCACGAGATAAAGTTACAACGTTTTTTCTTTATCTACCCTAAAAAACGTGTTTTTTGCATTAAAAAGTTCGCCGATTTGCAACTTTTTATATTTTCCTCACAATAAAAGCATGACAAAATGTAATTTTAAAGAGGAAAATTGAACTATGAATATAAAATTTTGCAAAGTAATTTTACTGATTCTTGCTTGTAGTACGGCTTTTCCTAACATTGGAGCCCAGCACAAGATGTGCACCGCTGTTTATTCTGGAGCCGCAGCACTTGGTGTTGCCATGGTTGTTCGCACCAATTACAAAAGCTACATCGATTTTTGTCACGCCAGAAACGAGAAGTTAAACAAACAAAAAATTACGGTACAAAAACCCGATGTACAAAAACTGGTACAAGAATTTATTGCCAATTACACCACAGAGCAGCGAAAAATCGCCCTTGAACTTGAAAAACAAAATGCTGGAACGAAGCAAATTGCCTCGCAAATACAAGAACAACCTAAAAAAGTTCAATCTCAAACAGAAAAAGGGTTAATTAAAAATGTTATCGGTTTTGTTAAACACAGCTGGAAATCTTATAAAGAAAAAGATTTAGCTCCTGTAAAACCTCAACAAACGACGGTTGTCGTTCAAAAAACGGTTGAAATCAAGCCACCTTCAGCAGAAGCAATTGCTGCATATGTGCAAAAACACGAAGAGGCATATCTGCGTCAGTGCGCTGAAGCGGAAAGGCAAAACAAAGAATTGTATAAACAACCGTCTTTTAAAGAGTTCTGCAGCCACATTCCTGAATATTCAAAACGCGGAAACACATTTCTGCGCCTAACTGGCGGCCTGCTTACATTTGCAGGAACCGCTGCCGCTGCAACAGCTGCTTGCCTAACTTTTGTTGAAGGTGCAGAAGACAGCAAAATAGGAAAAATGTTTGAAAAATACTGCCCATGTTGCAAAGTCCGAGAAGAATTATTTGCAAAAAAGTTTTCTGAAAATGAAATAACTCTTCCATCGAGTGAACAAGAAGGTGACCCAACGGATTCTTACAACGACGACGACGATTACTAGCTACTCATAAAATTATTCATTCAACACTCTACCTAGCCCTCTGCTCCATAAAACAAACGCAGGCCAGTAAACGTAAGCGCGAATCCGACAAGATACAGCCAATGAAAACTTTCTCCAAAAAACGTCATACCAAAAATCGTTCCAAAAATTGGGCACAAAAATCCTGTAAATGACAAAAATGTGTAGCTGTAACGCTTTAACAAAAACCCGTACAGATTATAAAAAATCAAGTTGGAAAGCAGAATTAGTGCTGCAATAAGTCCTAAAAATGGGAAAGCAGCTTTAACTGGAAACAGCGATGATGTTGGATTGAGCAAAAAGTGGTGCGACAAACTCAGCGCTCCACCGACAATCATTGCAAAACCATTAATCAAAAATATCGAATATCCTCGCTGCAACAAGGCTTTGACTTCAAACCAAGCATAAGCAGCAGAGACAATTGCAAAAAGCAAAACCAACTCAGGAATCGATATAAACCCAAATGATCCAAACTTGTGTTGACCCAAACCATCGCCCGTTAAAAGTGGTGGAATAACACCAAGAAAGCCTAACCCGAGCGCAAGCCACTTTATTTTAGAAAGCTTTTCGGAAAACAACGCGTAGCTAAAAAACGCGCTCAAAAACGGCGTTACCGAATACATAAGTGTCACCTTAAGTGAATCGAGATGCTGCAGTGCCCAAAACTCTGGAACAAAAGCCAGATAAACATGAAACAACGCTACCTTTAAAAAGCCAAACGCATCGCGCCACACAAAACCATCTTGCGGGGCATAGTTCCAAGGTGATGTTGTTTCAGAAGCGCCCTTTTGTTCAATTTTCGACTTTTTTCTAAAGAACCAAACCACTAAAAGCGCGTTTCCTGCACACAGCATGCGAAAGCCGATTAGGAACATAGGTGGCGCATACTGCAGCGCCCATTTTCCGAAAGTAAACGAAAGGGCCAGAGCAGCCCACATTGTCGCGACAAAAAACATCACAAAAAAAAGTCCCTAATTTAGCAATAAAATGGAGGGTTTTTGACCTTTGGGTCATCAGAAAAGCAAAAACTTGGATTAACGGTAAAACTCAAGCCGCTCAAAAGTTCAACCTGCGCAAAATATGCAATTACATCTCCTTTATCTTTTTCAGAAAACGATTTTCCAGCTTCTTTTGCCGAAAAAATGTTGTGTGCTTTTTTACAATATTCTTTTAGTGTTTTTAAAGTTTCGCCCTCAAAAACAACCCCACGAGGAGTTTTAAGAACTAAGAGTTTGTACATTTTACAAATATCGAATGGAACCACAATAAAACGATTTGCGTCATAGATTTGTTTTAACTCCAAAACTTCTATGTTCTTCAAACTTGTTACTGATTTTGGCAAAAATCTTATTCCCGTATAATTGAGGTGTAGCGAAGTAAGCTTGCCAAGCTGATCAATAGTTTCTGGCAACTCTGTTAAAAGTTGTTTTGAACTCAAATCTAACTTTTTCATGTCTCTCATAAATGGAATCATTTGTTTTAAAAAATCTTGTGGATTATCTGGCAAATTGAATTCGCCTGTTTCCATTCGTGAAATTAAATTTTGTACATCCTCCGAAGTTTCTTTTTTTAAAACCTCTTTTTCAGCAAAAGAAACAACTGTCAGCAAAGAAACGATTACTAATAATTTAGTTTTCATAAATGTGCCCTTTCTCCTTTTTCCACACTACCCTTGTGGAAAAGCCATAATCCTAACGCTATAAAAAACAAGGCGACTCCATAGTGCCATGTAATCGACTCTCCATAAATTAATTTGCCATACAAAGCTCCAAAGATTGGCAAAATAAAACCTGCAAACGAAAGAAACGTTACAGAATATTTTTTTAGAAGATAAGAGTATATGTTGTAAGTTGTAATGTTGGAAACAAGCACAAGCACAAGCGAAAGCCATAAGAAATTAATTGGAGCATGAACAGGAAATAGCTGAAATCCATGGAAAAATAAAAAATGTCCCGCACTTAAAAAACCGCCAATCAACATTCCGGCACCATTAATTAGATGCAAAGAATGACCTCTGGCAGAAAGTGTTCGAAAACTAAACCAGGAATAATCTAAGGCTATCGTTGAAAATAACATTGCAAGTTCAGGAAGTGAAAATGCAGCAAACGATGCCAATCCAAATTCACCTACGTTTTTGGAAAGAATTATTGGAACCATGCCAACAAAGCATATCAGCAAGGCCTTCCACTGTTTTCCACTAAGCCGCTCTGAAATTAAAAAATAACTTAAAAATGCTGTAATGAAAGGACTAAGCGAATAAATAAAATTTGCCTTGACTGTATCCAGGTATTTTAGGGACCAATATTCGAGTACCAAGTGAAGATATACACCAGTAAGGCCAATAATAAAAAGAAACCATAGATCGCTCCAGCGAAAGCGATTCGCCAATTTCTGGGTCCAAAAATGGTATATTATAAATCCCAATCCAGCAGGAATCATGCGAAAGGCTATTACATATGCAGGAGAAAGCATTGTTGTACATTGCAAGGCCCATTTTCCAAACGGAAACGCCAAGCCCATGAGGGCATACATTAAAATAGCAAAAAGAACCATTATAAAACTCCAAGACATTTTTTGTAGATTAAATAGGATTTTTCATACACACCTTGAACAATAACGACAAAAAGACAAAACGGAGGACATGGTTACAATATCCAATTTTATTTTAAATTTCGATCGTATCTTCAATTCTTAACCGCTTAATAGAAATAGCCTTACCTGTGTCTTTATTCACATCAATAAGGACGGCTCCCATGATATATGGTGGCTTTTCTTCGACAGTAAAATGGCCTGGCATTTGCGTCAGAAGCATTTGCAAAACTGTTT
>DAOVOC010000024.1 GCA_030629865.1 bacterium | reverse complement strand
TGCCACGAGAAAAAACGTTGTATTTTATTGCTGCTGGACTTGGGACTTTGGGACTTGGGTTTACAGGCCTTCTGTATCTTTGGCATAGCGGAGTAATAACTGACCCGACCCTTCTTGGGTGGAGTTTTTATATGTTTGCGGAAACCTTTGATGCACTTACCATGGCGCCGTTTTGGGCATTTATAAATGATATTACGTATCCCGGTGAAGCAAAGCGTGGATATGGTTTTATTGTTTTTGCGGCTCAAATGGGTGGCTTGTTTTTTACCGGCATGAGTAATGTTGTATCGCGTTACAGTGGTGGCGATTACACTCGTTTTCTTCCACTAATTATGGGTACCGTTTCGATTTTATTACCTATTTTTGCTTTTGCTATTTGGAAAACGATGCATGCCGTTCGTCGGCAAAATTTGGTTGGTTATGTGACGCTTGAAGAGGCAGAATCTGGTAAACAATCTGTTGAGCCTGTTCAGTCAAGTTTTTTGGCAGGTATTAAACTTTTGCTTAGCAGGCCATATGTTGCTGGAATTTTTGCTCTTACAGCATCAAGAGAAGTTATTCAGACATTAATGTCGTATCGGCTTTATTGTGCAATTGAAGCAGGGTATGTCGAAGCTGCGAGTCGCCATCTTTTTCTTTTTAACTATGCATTGGTAATGCAAGTAATTGCAGTTGCTTTTGCGTTATTTGGTACTTCATATTTACAGCGTAAGTTTGGCATACGGTTCTCGTTAATTGCGTATCCGATATTCCTTGCGGTTTGTGCTGCTGCGACAAGCTTTTCTTCAACATTATTGATAGTTGCGGCTGCTGTAGCTGCGGCCAAAGCTTTACATTACACACTCAATAAACCTGCAAGAGAAGTCCTTTATATTCCAACATCTGTAGATGTGAAATACAAATCCAAGGCCTGGATAGAAGTTTTTGGTATTAGATTGTCTAAAGTTACTGGCGCAACGCTTAACAAGACTATTGGTCAACTTCCATATGTTGTTGGTGGTATTGTGTTAGGGGTGGCAACTGTATGGGTATTTGTTGCTGGTTCTGTTGGCAATGTTTACAACAGCATTATTAAAGAACGCGAAAGGATTGAGTAACGAGAAAACCAAAACATTATAACCTAGGGGATTAAGAGTTTTGTTGTTTTTTGTTTGTTGTAGGAGATGTAAATGCTTGGGCTTATAGCTAAGTATGGTGTATTGATTTTAGAAGGTCTTGCTGGGTTGGCGTCGCTTTTTATGCTTGCTGCAACAGGCATGTTAGGCGGTGGTCTTAGGAATTTACTTAAAGGCGTTACTCGTGCTCTTTGGGGTGAAGTAAGTAACGAGGAATTGCGTAAATTTGGTCTTCTTGGACTTTCTTTTTTCATCATCATTGGTGTTTACTGGATGCTTCGAAGTCTTAAAGATGGTTTTTTTAATACTTTAGTTGGCATTCAATATGTTCCGCGAGCAAAGATGCTTACCTTTGTTATGCTTCCTGCTGCGATTATGCTTTACGGCAAGTTGAGTGACTGGTTTGAAAAATCAAAACTTTTCTGGGTTTTTTGCGGATTCTTCTCGGTACTTTATTCTGTCATTGGTTATTCTTATACCTTTGTTGATCCAACTATGCCAAGTGATTTTAGCCGCTATCTTGGATGGGCTTCATATGTTTCGATCGAATTTTTTGGCAGTCTAATTATTGCGGCGCTTTTCTGGGCGTTTGTTTCTAGTATTACAAAAACAGAATCTGCAAAACGTGGTTATCCAATTGTTTTCTTGGCTGGTCAGGTTGGAAATTTTTTAGGTGCTTCCATTGTTGCAGAAGCTGCTACAACTCTTGGTTTTACAAATCTTTTTTACATTGCTGCCGGTGCGGTCTTAATCATTCCTATGATTATCCAGTTCATGATGAAAACAACACCAACAGAATTTTTAGAATGTGATGCTAGCAAAGTTGATGTTAAATCCAAAAAGAAAACAGGTGTTTTTGAAGGTCTTCGCCTAATTGCTTCTCATCCATTTTTGATGGGTGTTGCTGTTGTTGCAACAGTGTATGAGGTTGTTGGCGCAATGATTGATTTTCAATTTAAAATGTTAACTGCACAGGTTTATTCTGGTGAAGCAATGGCTGCATATTTAGCCCGTGCAGCACAAGCACAATCATTTGTTGCGATTACTTTTGTGCTTCTTGGAACCAGTTTCTTTTTAAGAAGATTTGGGATCAGGATTTGTTTGTTTGGCTATCCAATGATGGTTGGTGTGACCATCATGTCTGTTTGGCTATATCCACAACTTGGCATGTTCTTTGCGGCAATGGTTGCCATCAAGGCATTTAGTTATGTTTTGAATAACCCAGTCAAAGAAATCCTTTATATTCCAACCAGCAAAGATGTGAAATTTAAAGCTAAAGGTTTCATCGATGCATTTGGTGGCCGTGCCGCTAAGGCTGTTGGCTCAGGTGTAAATGAAATGCTTAAGGCTAACATGGGAACATTGTTGACCATGGGTGGTGCAATTTCACTCGGAATTGTTGGCGGCTGGATGATTGCAGCATTTGCTCTTGGTAAAGCTTATGACAGCTTAATCAAACGCGGCGAAATCATTAGCTAAAATCATTTTTAAAAATTGATTATAACTCGGGTGCCGTAATGGTTCCCGGGTTATCTTTTTGTGTGTTGAAAACGCGCTTCTCTTTAGCTCAATTCTTTAAAGATGTTGCTAATCGTGGTAAGCTTTCAATTTCCGGGGGTTTGTGCTGTTTCAGAGCATAAATACGATCGAACTTTTGCTTAACTGTGTTCCGGCAGGGCTGAAATGCGGCCGTTGTTGGGGTGTTAAATTTTTTAAAACAAATTGTGAGGTGCGTGATGATTGTGTGGATTTTTGGGGGGGGGCTGGCGGCTGTTTGCGCAGCGTTTTTTGCAATGTGGGCATATCGCAATTTTGTTGGTGTTTTAGAAGGTGAAGAAAAGAAAAAGTTTGGGCTTTTGGCTTTAACATTTTTTAGCATCATCGGTGTTTATACCATGATGAAAATGTTTAAGGATGCTTTTTTTATTGAACTTGTTGGTGTGCGCTATATTCCTGCCGCCAAATTAGTTTCTCCGATTATTTTTACTTTGGTTTTGTTGCTCTATAACAAAATTATTCCAATATTTCGTAAGCATAAACTGTTTATTATTGTTTGTAGTTTCTATGCGGCGATTTACGCTGGAATGGGGTATCTGTATAGTCATCCCAGCATTTTGACTATATCGCCATATGTGGCTTGGATTCCTGGAAAAGTTCTTGGGTGGGCCGGTTACGTTCTTATAGAAAGTTTTGGTGGTCTTGTGGTTAATGCGCTCTTTTGGGCATTCGTTGCAAGCACGACTACGACAGTTTCTGCAAAACGTGGATATCCTCTTGTGTTTTTGATGGCGCAGCTAGGCAATCTTGCTGGTGCAAGCATTGTTTCGCGCTTTGCTGTGGTTCTTGATTTTCATGGTTTGTTTTATCTTGCTTCCATTATTATTTTTTTTATTCCAACAATTGTGGAAACGCTTGTCAAAACAGTTCCCAAAAAGCTTATGCAGAGTGATGAAGGTAAAAGACATAAAAAACAAAACCCAGGAATTTTAGAGGGACTTAAGCTTATTTTAGGTAACGGCTATGTTGCCGGAATGCTTGTTGTTGCAACGTTTTATGAAATAATTGGGACTATCCTTGATTATCAATTTAAATCTGCTGCATCTGCTGCTTATTCGGGATCTGCACTTGCAAGTTTTATGGGAACTTACGGTATGGTGCTTGGAACAATGACTATGATCTTTGCGCTTGTTGGAACTAGTTTTGTTATTCGATTTGTTGGAGTGTGTAAAGGAATTTTGCTTTATCCAGTGCTTTTAAGTGTAGTTGTGGTTTTGGGTTTGTTTTACCCGTCGTTGTCGACATTTTTTGTTGCCATGTTAGTTGTAAAGTCTATGAGTTACACACTTAATAATCCTGTAAAAGAGCTGCTTTATTTGCCAACAAGTGATGATGTTAAATTTAAGTCTAAAAGTTTTATTGATGGTATAGGTGGTAAAACATTTAAGGCAATTGGGTCGGGTTTTAATATTGTTTTTGGCAGTAGCATTTTAATTGGTGGTGCCGTAGCCTGCTTTGGTGTTTTAGGAATTTGGATTTTTGTTGGTATAGCAATGGGCAAGCGTTACGATGTACTCATTTCCAATCACGAGATTGTCGGATAATTATAGTTCGCTAAACTAATTCAGTATTTTACACTGTTTTCTAGTATTACTTTTTTGAAATTTGGGCTTTTTATGTGTCTTGTTCTTGGAATAGAGACTTCGTGTGACGAAACTGCAGCAGCTGTTTTTGATAGTAGCAAGAAGGTTGTGCTTTCTAATAGTTTATTTTCTCAGATTGCACTCCACGAAAAGTTTGGCGGCATTATGCCAGAAGTTGCATCGCGTTCGCATGTCGAAAAAATTGATATTATTGTTCAAGATGCTCTCGACAAAGCAAATATTACGCTTGATGACATAAGTGCTGTGGCGGTAACACAAACACCAGGTCTTGTTGGGTCTCTACTTGTTGGCATTTGTTTTGCCAAGGGTATTGCTATGGCAAAAAACAAAAAACTTTTGGGAATCAACCACAACGAAGCGCACATATATTCTTCCCTTTTAAGTGACGATGGTTTTTTGCGTAATGATGTGCCATTTTCACATCTATGCTTATCTGTTTCTGGTGGGCATACTTCAATGTTTTTGGTGCATGATCGTGAGAAGTATGAGGTAATTGGTCAAACGCTAGATGATGCTGCCGGGGAAGCGTTTGATAAGGTTTCAAAGCTTTTGGGCCTTGGTTATCCAGGTGGTCCTGTTATCGAAAAGCTTGCACGAGAAATGGATTTTAAAGATTTTTTTGATTTTCCACGTCCTCGAGACAGAACGTCACTTGATTTTAGCTTTTCTGGGCTAAAAACGGCCGTTCTTTACAAGCTTGTTGAACTTGGTGTCTACGATTTGCGTTCAGGAATTATTCCTGGCAAGGCAGACGAAGAATTACAAAAAAAAGTAGCGAGTTCATTGCTTGTTTGTATTGCTGACACATTTGCCATTCGTATCAAAGCAGCGCTCAAAAAGTTTCCTGATGTTGCAGGCGTTTCTATGGTTGGTGGCGTTGCGTGCAATAAGTATATTCGCAATCATCTCTCTGGTGTTTGTTCCCGCCGTGGCAAGGCGTTTTTGGCTCCACCACCAAAGTTTTGTACAGACAATGCTGCAATGGTGGCTTTGGTTGGGGCGCTGAAGGCTGAACGAGGCGAATATTCTTTATTTAGTCTCGATGTCGGACGATAAGAGTTAATTCCTCTACAAAATTTGGCATAATGAAAAGTCCGTTGCAAAATTATTTAGATTTTCGCGTAGTTCCGATTCTGTGACAAACAGATTTTCAAAAGCGATATCATTTTTATCGAAGCCGCATCGTTGTGCTGCTGTTGATGCGGAAGTAATAACTTGTATTGGACTTTTTTCGTAGGTTCGAATTGTTGTGAATTCTGCTGCGATTAACATTTTTGCAAGTATTGATGCATGGTAAGCGCCAACAATTATTACTGTAAGTTGATTTTTATAATTCAAAATTTTTTCAAGCGCGTCAAGCTCTGGTCCGTTTGCGCAGCCACTTAATTGGTTTAGAGCCTTTAACATGCCAAGAGTCAGAAGTTTGCCAAATACTGCTTCCTTAATGGTTTTGCTCAGTGGCTTGCTCCCTTCAGCATTATTAATAGCAGATTTTATATCGTTTAGGTCTTTTTT
Organism: bacterium; assembly: GCA_030629865.1. Lineage (GTDB taxonomy): Bacteria > Babelota > Babeliae > Babelales > DAOVOC01. The sequence goes on along the minus strand of DAOVOC010000024.1, from coordinate 4,196 downwards.
GACTAAATCTGCTATTTCAGCCAATACTGGCCCCAGTTTACTGTATCCGAATTTAAAGAATTGCTTGATTTTCTGATTATATTTTCCAAGTAACCAATCTAGATGATTATTGGAAAAGAAAGTGCTTTTATTTAAGTAAGGTATTAGTTTTGCATCGAGACTTGGGTTCTTCCCAATACTAGCAGCTACCTCCAACAACTTTGCTGGCGCTAACAGTGAGCGCAAGTCATCACACGGGTTAATGTTAACTTTTTTTGATGAGCTGAGAAGGGTTATAAGATTTGGGTTTAATGGTGGGCATTGAATCTCCAAGTCTTTTGACAGGGTTTTTAATATACAATGCGTTGTTACTGGTGTTTCTACCGTGATTTGAATCTGTGGATTATTTTGCGCAAAATTTTCGAAGCAATTCGCTTGCTTGTAAGTTAGTTGAGGGCACATTCCGAATGCATAATCAGTATGAACATCCCACAAAACGAGTGCTTTTTTACCAGATTGTGGTTGATAAAAACTTTCAGTTTTGTAGATAAGTGAGTAAAGAGTTTGGCTAAGAAAAAATGTGATTATAATAAGTTTTTTGAAATAATGGTTCATGTATCATTCTTATTTGTAAATGTTGATTCGTGAGACTGTTTTACCCTGTATAGTAAAGGGCTTTTTGTCAAATTTATTAACACATCATGCTGATTTCTACCGCTTGCTTTTTCTTATTGAAGACCCGTTTTTTGACTGCTGTTGAAGGTTCATGAAACGGTATTTGGTCTAGAGTTTTCATTACACTGTTGTTTGCAAGTACGCTTGCGGATTGTTTTTTTAGATTTTTGTGTTGAACTTCTTTGTCGTTGAGTATGATTTGCGGAAATGGAACGAATTGGTTTCCAAATGATGTGTTCCATTGTTCTACATTCTTAACGCACGAAGGATTGAGCGGAATGGCAAGACACCTCTCTGGTGGAATGTAAAGGCCGGGAGTGTCGAGAGAAATTTGATTGGTTATTAGTGTGAGTTTGCCATTCTCTTGTGTTTGATGTGAGACGGTGAATAGAAGATATGGCTCGCCAGAACGAGGTTGTAGTGATTGCAGCGTATTTCCACGATCCCAGACACTTTCAAGGTGTTCGCTTATAAGCAAATAAAATGGAGCTTTTACTTCTGTATCGAGTGGAATGGTAAAAATGCCGCCGCTTCCAGTTGTAACGCGATAGCCAGCAAAAAAAACGGGATGACCTTCGGTATGTTTTGTGGTTTTTGAAACAATGGCGCCTTTGATGAATTTTTTAGTAGAGGTTTGGGTACTTAGTGAGAATAAAGTTGTTAAAATTACAAGCAAAACTTTGCTGGTACAAACATTTTTCTGCATGTTTTTTCTCCATGCTTTGTCTGCCGCTTAGGGCTGATTACAAAGCCGATGCTAACATGGAGGAGGTTGTAATCTCCATTTTTACAAGCTTTTGCTCCTTGTGAGTTTGTTTTGTACCTGCGCGCAAGTTTGTAGTAAGCTGAGCCGAATTTGATAAGGCCTGATTTAGTTAGTCAGACAGATTGTTGAAAGTTAGTTTCCATGAAGATTATTTCGCTTAATCGCAAAGCCACACACAATTACGAGATACTCGACAAGTTCGAAGCAGGTATTGTTTTAAAGGGGGATGAGGTTAAGTCCCTGCGTCAGGGATCTGTTTCTATGGGCGATTCATTTGGTGTTGTAAAAGACGGTGAAATCTTTTTATTAAATTGTTACATAGCGCCTTATTCACACGCTTACGAGAAAAAGGACGATTCGCGCCGAAGCCGCAAATTACTTTTTAAAAGGCGGGAAATCAATCGTTTAGTTGGTGAAATTTCTCGCAAAGGGCTAACTCTTGTTCCGCTGAAAATTTATTTTGGAAATCGTGGAAAAGTAAAAATTGAAATGGGTCTTGCAAAGCATAAAAAGCTGATCAATAAAAAACGTGAGTTAAAGGAACGTGATATTTCACGTCAGGCTTCGCGTGAAGTAAAAATGCATATCAAATAATTTGGGGGGCGCGTGATGCCAGTTAAAAAAAAGATGACATTATGGGAAATTCTTACAAGAGCTTTCTTTATTTTAATTATTATTCAAATGGTTCCAGCAATTTTTGCGGGTTTGAAAAAAAGTGTGGGAGAGGCCATCTCGCCTAAGGCGCACATCGGGTTGATTGATGTTAGCGGCCTTATTATGGATTCAGAAAAATTTGTGAAACAACTTAATGTATTCCTCGAGCAGAAGCATATTAAGGGGATAATACTCAAAATTAACTCTCCTGGAGGTGCTCCTGGGGCTTCTCAAATTATGTATAAAGAAATTTTGAGAGCAAAAGAGAAAAAACCGGTTGTTGCATTGGTAGAAAATGCATGTGCTTCTGGGGGATATTATATTGCTTCTGCCGCAAACAAAATAATTGCACCAGAATTGTCACTAATTGGGAGCATTGGTGTTCTTACTATGTCGCCTAACGTTAAGGAACTTGCAAAAGATTGGAAAATTGATGTGAATATTACTAAAGCTGGTAAATACAAAACTGTAGGTAATCCATTTGCAGAAGTTCAATCTGATGAAGAAAAAGCTTATCTGCAAGTAGTTACAGATGACATGTACGATCAATTTGTTGGCGATGTTGCAAAAAGTAGAAATATAGATCGGGCAGAACATCAAAAGTGGGCTGATGGAAAAATCTTTTCTGGGCGTCAGGCTCTTAAATTAAGACTTATAGATCAGGTTGGTGGTTGGAGTGACGCGAAGGAAGAAATTCGTAAACTTGCCTGCATTAAGACAGAAATTAAGCTTGTAAGACAGCCAAGGCCATCGGCATTTGCAAGCTTTATGGGTGGTGCAGATGACGGAGCTGACACTCATTTGACATCATTTGTAAGTTCCCTCGCTCAAATGTTTTCTATGAAAAAACAATGTGGTTTAGAAAATCTGCCCATGTATGGTCAAACTGCGGTTTTGTAGAAAAATTATTGTAAGTACATGCGAGTTTTACATTTTATCACGAGTTTAGAGGTGGGTGGTGCCCAGCGGGTTTTGCTGGAACGGCTCAATCAATTTGTAAAAAACGGTGAGTGCTTGGCAGATCATTACATTGTGTATTTGCGTGATGGAGCGTTCAGGAAGCAAATCGAAGCCGCCGGTTTTAAAACAAAAAATATTATGGGAGCCTCTTGGAAGGCTTCTATTTCGGTTTTTAGACTCATTTTTTTGATAAAACAGTTCAAACCAGAAGTTATTCATTCTTCTCTTTGGTTGGCTAATTTGATAGCTCGTTGGTGCGGTTGGGTTTGCCATGTGCCTGTTATTTGTGACATGCACGCTAATTTTTCTCATCATGGTGCCTTGCGAAACTTTATTGATCGTTTGCCTCATCCTCTTCCTAAGAAATTTGTTGCGGTTGCAGGTGGTGTTGCACAATCTTTTCGAAAAAACATTACAGAGAAAATGTGGCACTCTCGCTTGGGGAAAAAGGCGTGGAGCCGATGCTGTGTTATAGAAAATGGTATTGATCCGACACCTTTTGTTTTTTCTCAGGAAAATCGCAAAAGAGTTAGAAAAAGGCTTGGTATTGAAGATGCAACTTTTGTTGTTGGTGCTGTTGGAAGGCTGGTTTCTGTTAAGCGATATGACGTTTTGATTGATGCTTTTAAAGTCCTTTGTAGAAAGTACGAAAAATCACGATTGTTGATTGTTGGTGATGGGCCTTTGAGACCAGAACTAGAGAGGCAGAGCAGGGTGGGCTTGCTTCAGGAGAAGATATCATTTCTAGGACATCGTAGTGATGTTGCTGATTTATATTCAGCTTTTGATTGTCTTGCCATTTGCTCGCAAAGTGAAGGGCTTTCAATTGCTTATTTAGAAGCGTTGGTTTCGGGGGTGCCAATTATTGTTTCTTCAGCTGATGTAGAAGTGCTTGTCAAAAAAATGGTTTTCTATTTTTTAATTTATAATCAGAAAAAGTTTTTTGCGCGTAAAGCAAAGCTCTTCTCCCAAAATATGATTACTTATGGAGCCGGCGAATTCCATAAACTTTATGATGAAATTTTGCAGGACTAATGATGTTATTACGGCGTTGTTGCATAATTAGCAAGGTTACTTTTCACCATAACGATTGTTTAGGCATTTTTTAGACGCTCTACGCCACTTGGCTCTGTTCCATCCACATGTTTAAAAGACCTATTTT
>DAOVOC010000020.1 GCA_030629865.1 bacterium | reverse complement strand
TTGGAGTCTCACTTTAAATATTTTACCTTGCTTCAAAGGTTCAATCGATTCAAACTTTCCCAAAGGGATAATTACTCTTCCAGATTTATTGAACAGACCTTGGCTACCGTTATTATCTACAATTATGCCATGCTTATAAGCCCTTATATCATCAAATTTATTTACGCCTTTTATTCTAGAGGAATAATAAGATCTCCATTTACAGTTACCCGTGATTCTAGATTCTTTAATGCTCGTTCTTTGAGGTGTTCGGTAAGAACCGCCGTTTCTTTTATATTCCAACGAACCGTAATGCGAGTTTCCGTTTTATTTACGTGTTGGCCTCCAGGGCCACCGGATAAACTTGTGGTAATTTCCAATTCACGATAAGGAATTGAAACTCCATTTTTTATAAAAAGATCATTCATAACTTATCCCAATTTTGTAATTATCTAACTTGACAACGACATATTCCAGCAAAGTAAAATACATACGATACAGGTATTGTTGATTGAAAAAGCTTTGCAAGTAAATAATTAGGTTGAAAAAAATCATGGGGAACAATCGGCTTGATATTGACGTTCAGAACCAAGCAATGATTTGATCCCTAAGCAGGCTGTATTTTCTGAAATAAAGTTCGAAGTGCGTCCAGAATAAGACACCAGTCTTCGCTCTTCTGGCTACGCCTGGCAGGCCTCTTTTCCAATTTCATTGCCTAGCAACTCTCCCTACAGTTAAAATATAAAAATTTTGATTTTGATTATTTAGCGCAAGCTCGGGTTAAATCTCAACTCCTACTAAGCCTTGTTTTACACTATAAAAGGCATTGTTTACAAATAACAAAGAACGAAATGATTATCTCTTTACAATTTAAATATAACACCGATACTATCAAAACTATGCAATTCCATGCTTAATAAGCATAAAATATTGCTTTTCCCATAGCTTCAATGCTATCATACAAAAAGTGATAAATTAACAAATAATCCTTAAAAACAGGTTATTCCATGAAAAAACCATCAAAATCTGAAAAAATCTTGCTCGAAGAAATTAGTGAATTCGCAAAAAAATTACAACAATCAACTCGAGGACTTACAATTGGAGAACTCATAAAACTTGTACGTATACAACTTGGAATGTCCCAAAGTACTCTTTCAAAACGTGCTTGCATTCCACAATCAACGGTTTCTCGTGTTGAAGGAAGCAAGAAAATCTCAACATTGGCAACTCTTGCAAAAATACTTGATGCACTTTCTTGTAATCTAGTTATTACCCCGGTACTCAAAGAACCAATAGATATTATACGTAGCAAACAAGCAAAAAAAAGAGCTAATGAAAAAATTAGTTACTTGCGAGGAACAATGAGTCTCGAAAATCAAGAACCGGATGAAAAACTTATAAAAGAACTCATAAAAGAGGAAGAAAAAGAATTATTACATGGTTCAAGTTCAAAGCTATGGGAAAAATAATTAACAATGAAAAATTTCAACTATGCCGAAGGAGCAACACCACTTAGTGATTACAGCGAATTAAAATTAAATTGGGTGCATAATCAAAACGATCTTAATAAAGCAGAAGCAGAAAACATTGCTCTCGCACAATCAAAATACCTAAGCGGAAACATTGGGAATCCTTCCCTCTGGTTTAACATAGGCAATCTAAAAACAATCCATCACGCTATGTTCTGTAATGTATGGAAATGGGCCGGCAACTTCAGACAATCAATAACTTCTATTGGTATAGAACCATATTTAATACCTATTCGATTGGGTGAAATTTGTGCTGATATAAATACCTGGTGCACCGAACCAATTGAATTAACTTTTTTAGAACAAGCTGCCAGAATTCACCATCAATTAGTGTTTATTCATCCATTTAAAAATGGAAATGGTCGTTTTTCCCGTTTAATTGCAGATCGTTATCTGATGGCGTATAAATGCCCACATCCTCATTGGCCATATTTGCAAAACGATGGTCAATCACGCCATAATTACATTCAAAGTTTAAAAGAAGCTGATAAAGGAAATTATAACCCTCTTATTGAATTCATGCATACTCATGGTGCTCGAGATATTCCATTAAGTAAATTATTTGCACAACAAAGCCTTAAAAAATCTTTTTCAAAACCAGAAAAAATAGATTCTTATGTAAAGGCCATAACGAATAAAAAATATGAATTCTATGACATTAACGAAACAGAAAACAACGGATACAGTGTTCTTAATATTGCAATAAAACGTGGTTATAAAAAATATGCACTTCTACTAATTAAACTTGGCGCTAATCTTAGAGTTCGAGACAAATCCGATTGTAATGCATTTGAAACAGCTATAAACCATGAGGAATTTAAAATAGCTAAAGCTATTGAAAAAACAGGCTATAAGCACGATACAAAAAGCAAGAAAATTCCATATTATAAAATGTATAAATATAATCGTATTTGTTAAAAGGCTAAAAACGAAAAAACTGAATAAATCTTCTTTTGGTATCTTTTCCAATTTCATTGCCTAACAATTCTCCCTATGGTTAAAATATAAAAATCTTAATTTTGATCGTTATAGGAGAATTTATGAAAATCTACAAACTCGTTTTATTAAACCTAGCAATCGTTCTTCTCGGCTCATGTGGCAAAGACAGCGGCATGCGAATAACAACGAATACATTCGCGGACCAAGAAGTGATACCTGAAGGCTTCGAAAGAAATGCCTCTTTCTCTATTTCAACAAAACAAAGGGGTGATCGACTATTCACGCAGGAAGTTTCTCAAAAAATAGCTACGATTCTTAGAGATAAAGGATTTGTGGCAAAGAGAACTGCCGATGCCGATTATACCCTCAATTTTTCATTCGGCATGAAGAAGTCAACCCATACAAGAGATGTTCCGGTATATGTTCCTGACTACGGACACTGGTATTATCACGACTATCACTATCCCTACGGCTATGGCTATGGCTACAGAATTACGTATGTTCCTGAAGAGTACACACTCTTTAATAAGATTCTTCTCGTCGAAGCATACAAAAATAGTGGTAGCAAGACTGAAAAAGCTGTTCCCGTCTGGCAGGGAACAGCTCACAGCTATGAAGAAGATAGCGACTTAAGAGATGCGATCGATTACTTGTTAGTAACCGTATTCAAACACTTTGGTCGAAATACTAAAAAATATATCCAATCAAAAATGGCAGAAGATAATCAGGAAGTTAAAAAACTACGAGAAGAATATTTCAAACCTATTGGTTATAAAAACAAAAATAACTAAGCATGCACAAACAATTTTTTATACTGCTTAGTTCTGCGCTTTGTTTTACTGAAATAGTCGCAACTACAACACTTTCAAAGACTTCAGTAACACAGGGCATTAATAAAATCTGTCAGACCGTTCCTGGTGTTTTTGGAATATCAGCATTACATCTTGAAAACCATCAATCTATAGAAATTAATGAGCACAAACACTTCCCCATGGCAAGCACCTACAAAATTCCGATTGCCGCTTATTGCTTATCACTTCTTGATAGTGGAGCCATTGATAGAAATATTAAAACGACAATCACGAAGCAAGAGATGAGGCGTTTTTGTTTTGTTTCCCCTGGACAACAGTTGTCAATAAAGAAGCTCTTAACTCTCATGCTAGAAAAAAGCGACAACGCGACCTCAGATATCATTCTAAAAATGGTTGGTGGTGGAAATGCTGTAACACGATGGTTACGAAGACAAAACATTCCTGAAATTCATATTGATCGCTCTACAATCAAGATGTGCGCTGACTTCTCAGGTATTGATTCACTCGGTGATGAAAAAAATTGTACCGTAGAGCGTTACACCCAACTTCTCAAGAACGTAACAAAAAAACAAAGTGTTGCTGCTGCAAAAAGATTTCATTTTGACAAACGAGATACAGCAACGCCACATTCCACGGTAAAGCTTCTTGAAAAACTCTATCAGGGCAAATTAATCAGTAAACAATCTACTAATTTCTTATTACGAAGCATGTTGAATTACACCAGAGGGGAAAAACGAATTATTCGATTTTTACCAAAAAGAACAAGGGTTTGGCATAAATCTGGATCTATGGATGGCATTGTCTCTGATGTTGGTATCATCGAATTACCCAACGGCAAAGGACATCTTGCTTTAGCTGTTTTTACTAATAAATCGATAACACATCTAAGGCAACGAGAGCATACTATGGCACGTATTTCAAAAATACTTTTTGATTATTTTGTTCAAAAGACTTAAAGCAACTAACGACCCCAAATATTGTTCTTTTATGGTCTACAACTAAAAAAGCTACTATCCCATCAAATTGGAATAGTAGCTATCCTGATTCATCTTTTCAAGTTATAACACCTGACAACTATCTTGATTTTTTAATTTGAACGACCCCATCGTTCGTTACGACTTCTTCGCCTTGGAGCCGCAGAAGCACTTGGACGGCCAGGTCTTGCTCTCTGAGATTCGCCGGGACGGCCACCACCGAATCCACCAAAACTAGGTCTTCTTTTGGGTTTGCAAACGAATTCAAGATCAGGAAGACCTTCAGCCTTAGTTAACTTAATATCGGTGTTTGAATAGTACATGATGTCGTGAATCATTCTGCGTTCTTCTCTTGAAACCAAACTGATCGCCTTACCGGTTTTCCCAGCACGGCCTGTTCTTCCAATTCTATGAATATAAGACTCAGTCTCTTTTGGAATTCCATAGTTAAAGATAATTTCTATATTGGAAACATCGATACCACGAGCGGCAACATCGGTAGCAACCAAAACATTAAATTTTTCGTTCCGGAATTTATTCATAATCGAATCACGCTTGCTTTGCCTTATCCCACCATGAATAGCAGCAGAGAAGAAACCATTCGCACGTAAATCATCGCAAACGGCATCAACTTTTCTTTGTGTGTTACAAAAAACAATAGACAGTCTTGGATTATGCTCTGTCAGCAACTGAGCAAGCAATCGAGTCTTACTCGATGCTTCAATATCAAAATAAGACTGTTCAATCATTTTCGTACGAACTTCTTCGTTCGCAACGTTAATCATTTCTGGGTTTCGTTGAAATTTTTTCGTCAAAGCTAAAACTTCACGAGGCATTGTTGCAGAGAAAAGAACCGTTTGGCGGTTGCTTGGTGTCCCTTTTAAGATCCGCTGAATATCCTCTCTGAAACCCATGTTCAACATTTCGTCAGCTTCATCTAAAACAACCATTTTAACATTGCCAAGCCTTAAGGTTCCACGCTCGATATGATCTAACGTTCGACCAGGCGTTCCAACAACGACTTGAGCCCCTCTCTGTAGACCAAAAAGCTGTCTCTGTATTGGTTGCCCACCATAAACGGGAAGCGATGAAACATTTTTTTTATATTTTAAAAATTTGTTCATTTCAGATGAAACTTGAATTGCAAGCTCTCTGGTCGGACAGAGAATAAGAACTTGAACCGCTTTTGATTTTTCATCAATTCCTTCAATTGCTGGAAGACCAAATGCAGCGGTCTTACCGGTTCCGGTTGAAGCCCGGCCAATAACATCTTTTCCTGAGATAATTTTTGGAATAGTTAGTGATTGAATGGGAGTCGTTGTTTCGAACCCCATGTTTGATACTGCTTTTAGAAGATCGTTTGATAGATTCAATTCTGTAAAACGTAAATTACTCATAGATTTTTTCCTTACCTATTTAAATTAAACATAACCTTGCCAAGCGTTCATTCATCAGCTTTCGCTAATTTGGCGCTTTACACTCAAGGTCGTATTGCTCAATTTTAATAAGCAAGCAAAAAAAGAATTTGGTATTCTTAACCTTTAAAGAAAGCCCCCGGACAAACTACGTTGTCCCTAGCAAACACTCTTTGATCTTAAGAAAATAATTTACAAATTAATGTAGGGAATTAACTGTCAGATCGACTTTATTAGGCTAACAGATGCTATTAATTTGTCAATTCAAACAAAATCACCTATGCAAAAGCCCCTTTTTTTGATAAAAATTAACATTACTAAGCGCCCGTAGCTCAACTGGATAGAGTACCGGACTTCGAATCCGTAGGTTGTAGGTTCGAATCCTACCGGGCGCACCAGCCTACGCCAAGGCTACGGCTGGCAGGCCACTAACTTCTAGGCTTAGGTTCGAAATAGTGCTTTTATACCCCAGACTCACGTCCTGAGCATATCCATCCTACCTGACAGGCCATAATATCCCATGAAAAAACTTACAAAAATAACCCTAATCACATTTATTTCACTTGCAATAACTGGCGCCAGTTTTACATGGTGGCAGATCTCCACACAGCTCTCAGACAATAAACCTTGTCTGTTTTGTAATCACCAGATCCTAGAAACTCACAGATTCTATGAAGACAACTTAGTTATGGGCCTATGCAACCATAAACCAATCCAACCAGGGCATTGCATGGCTGTCACAAAACGCCACATCGAAAGATTTGATGAAATCACCAACGAAGAATTTTTGGCAATTGGGCGACTTCTAAAGAAAACAAACCTCGCGGTACAAAAAATCTACGGTCCATCGGCATACATAATCCATCAAAAAAATGGTGCCGCAGTTGGTCAAACCGTTCCTCACGTCCATTTTCACTACATTCCGAAGAAAAAAACAAAACACAAAAAGATAGCTATCTTTGGTTTATTGTGGAGTTTTGTTGCAAACATATTCAAAAGCCCGATCTCAATGAGTAAGCTTAGAGAGAACGTTATTCTAATGAAGCGTGAACTCACACACCTATAAAGGAGATTATTATGCTCAAACGAGGCGATACCTTCAATGTCGGGGAAATCTGTCCAGAATCAGGTGTTTATCGATTAAAAGATAGAGACTGTAAAAACAGTAGTGGTTGCAAGTCTGAAGACCAAAGAGAGATTCCTCTTGCTAAAGATAAACGATTCCCACCGTGCCGAAATTGCAAAGGAAAAGTTGCTTGGGAGTATGTTAGAAGGGCTTAAGAGAGAAGCCGTAAAACAAAATTATAGATCTGCGTAATAAGAGTTTGTTAGTGTTTGGAAAGTTGAAAATCTTCGGCTTTTTAAAAAGAGGTTCCTCTAGACATGACAAACGAGAAGAACAATTTCTTGACCCTGAAAAAACTTGGCATTGACACCTACAAAGAGGCTGTTCTTTACATGCGCAAGGACTGCCACGTTTGTGCTTCCGAAGGATTTGAAGCCCATTCGCGTGTGAAGGTGACCTGTCACCAACAGTCGATAATAGCAACACTCAACATGGTATCTTCCAACCTACTTGAGAAAGGAAAAGCCGGACTCTCTGAGTACGCATGGAATTTATTGGATGCACGCGAAGGTGATAAGATAACTGTCAGCCATGCAAAACATGTAACATCTCTTAGCTATGTTCGTTCAAAAATTTATGGTCACACTCTTTCGAATAATGAACTTAAAGAAATAGTTCAAGATATTACTGCCGGAAAATATTCTGACATCCATCTTTCCTCTTTTTTAACGGCATGTGCTGGACATCGCATGAACAATCAAGAAATAGCCGACTTGACAAATGCAATGGTCGACACCGGAGAAAAGCTCTCCTGGGAAGCAAAAATTGTCGTGGATAAACATAGCGTTGGTGGTTTGCCCGGAAATAGAACAACTCCTATTATTGTTTCGATTGTTGCAGCTTTTGGACTTACGATACCAAAAACTTCCTCTCGAGCGATCACATCTCCCGCTGGCACTGCCGATACGATGGAGGTACTCGCACCAGTCAAGCTAGACCTAGCAAAAATAAAAAATGTCGTAAGGCAAGAACATGGCTGTATTGTTTGGGGAGGAGCCATCTCCTTAAGTCCTGCCGATGATACGATGATTGGTGTTGAAAGAGCATTAAATATTGATAGTGAAGCACAATTGGTTGCGTCTGTTTTATCAAAAAAAATAGCGGCCGGATCTACCCATGTCATCATAGATATGCCAGTCGGTCCAACCGCTAAGATCCGCACCCCACAAGCGGCTAAGCAAATTAAAAGCCATCTAGAATCAATCGGTAAAAAACTAGGGATAACGGTAAAAGTTATTTTTGGAGATGGCACACAACCGATAGGCAGAGGTATCGGACCAGCACTTGAAGCAAGAGACGTTCTCTCTGTCTTACAAAACGATTCATCAGCTCCAAAAGACTTGCGTGATCGCGCGATAAAACTTTCTGGAAATATTTTTGCATTTTCTCCAAAAATTGATGAGGCGGAGGGAATCAAAATTGCGACAGAATTGCTCGACAGCGGAAAGGCCTGGCGAAAATTCAAAAACATATGCGAAGCCCAGGGAGGAATGCGAAAAATTCCAAAAGCTCCATACATCCATGATTATCTATCGACGCAAGCTGGCATGGTCATATCCATGGACAACCGCCGCATTTCTCTCATAGCCAAACTTGCAGGAGCACCACACGACAAGGCGGCAGGGATTGATCTTCACGTCTCACTCGGAAGCAAGGTTAAAAAAAATGAAATACTTTTTACCATCCACGCACAATCGCCGGGAGAACTTAAATACGCACTTGATCATCTAAAAGAAGAAAATTATCTCATCGAAATCGAGGAAGAATAAAAAATGCCAATTCTATTCGCTTTCCCAAAATATGAAAGTTTTGCAAGGGCGCTAGAAAGCCCCGGATTTTCTCATGGAACTCTAAGTATCAAACATTTTCCTGATGGCGAATCTTTGGTCACACTACAAACAGACGTGAAAGATAAAGACGTTATTCTCGTCTGTGGCCTTGATGATGCAGATCAAAAAATGGCTCCCTTGCTCTTTTTCACCAAAACCGCACGGGAACTGGGTGCAAAAAGCATTGGTCTTGTCACACCCTATCTCGGCTACATGCGTCAGGATAAGCGCTTTAATCCCGGAGAAACAGTTTCATCCAATATTTTTGCTAAATTTTTGTCTTCACTCTTCGATTGGCTGCTAACAGCTGACCCACATCTACATCGTCATGAATCGTTAGATGAAATTTTTACGGTCCCAACAACAACGCTCCACGCATCAGCGCTTCTTGCAGCCTGGATAAAAAAACATATCAAAAAACCTATAGTTATCGGGCCAGACGAAGAAAGTAGACAGTGGGTTCAAGACGTTGCTCAACAAGCAGATATCCCATTCGTAGTTCTAAAAAAAGTTCGTCATGGAGATAAAAACGTAGAAATTACTGTGCCCGACATTGAAACTTACCAAGATCATACGCCAGTTTTAGTCGATGATATTATATCAACGGCTCAAACGATGATAGAAACCATAAAGCATCTTAATAGTCTAAAAACAAAACCACCTATCTGTTTGGGGATTCATGCAGTCTTTGCTCATGACGCGTACGCCAAACTAAAAAATTCTGGTGTTGCAGAAATTGTGACGACAAACACTATCTCACATGAAACAAACAAAATCGATGTAGCACCGCTTTTTGCGCAAGCGCTAGAGCACAAAACAAATTAACCCTATAATATTTAGGGAAATTTACTCATGAAAAATAACATTTTTAAAAAAAATGATATTCGCGGCGTAGTTGAAGAAGAGTTTTCAATTGATGATGCAGGAACAATAGCAAAAGCAATCATCACCTATTTTTTACAAAAAAACAAAACAATATCCACCGTAATTGTTGGTATGGATAGACGCACACATTCGCCACAAATAAAAAAAACGGTAATTGAGGCAATCATAGACATGGGGGTAAATGTCATCGATATCGGCCTTTGCCCCACTCCAGTTTTTTATTTTTCTTTGTTTAATATCGATAAGGCCAACTCTGGATTCATGATCACAGCCTCTCACAATCCAAAAGAATACAACGGGTTTAAAATTTGCCTCGAACAAAAATCTGTCTGGGGTAAACAAATTCAAGAAATTAAACATCTTTGTTATTCGAATGAATTCTATCAAAAGCCACACTCAAAAAAGGGCACAATTAAAAAATGGAATGCTGTTGAAACATATATAAATTGGCTTGAGCAACATTTTTCACATTTAAAAAATTTATCCATCCCAGCAGTTATAGATTGTGAAAGTGGAACGGCAAGTATAGTAATTCCAAAACTTATCGAAAAGATGAACTGGGAAACCAGAAACCCTTTATTTAGAATTGACTTCGACGCTGATTGCGATCGCATAAGTTTAATAACAAAAGATGGAGAATCTGTTGCCAGCGACAAACTCTTGGCAATTTATGCCAAACAGGTCTTGCTAGACAATCCGGAAGCGTCTGTTGTTTTTGACATAAAAAGTTCTCAAGGATTAATTGATGAGCTAAAAAAAATGGGCGCTAAAGATATCATCTCACCATCCGGACATTCTATTATTAAAGATGTAATGCGGAAAAATAATTCACTTTTAGCCGGCGAACTTAGCGGTCACTTCTTTTTCAAGCATAGATATTTTGGATATGACGATGGTATCTATGCCATGATGCGACTTTTTGAGATTCTCCATCAAACGAATAAATCACTCGAAACGTTGCTTAGCACATTTCCCCCAAAAGTCAGTTCTCCGGAATATCGAATCGCATGCGAGGAGGAGAAAAAGGAAACAATTGTAGAAGATGTTAAAAATTATTTTATTAACAAAACTAACGCAAAAACTATCACAATCGATGGCATCCGCGCTCAACTTGATTATGGTTGGGGACTTGTAAGAGCATCGAACACTC
>DAOVOC010000098.1 GCA_030629865.1 bacterium | reverse complement strand
CCTACCATCATACATTCATTCGTACGTTGAACGTGACGTCAGACAGCTCATTAACGTTGAAAATCTTTCTATATTCCAAAAGTTCTTGCAATTGTGTGCCGGAAGAATTGGACAACTTTTAAATATTGCAGCACTTTCTACCGAATGTAGTATTAGCCAAACAACCGCTAAAAAATGGCTTTCTTTGCTCGAAGCAAGCTATGTACTCTTTCTGCTACGGCCTTATCACGTTAACTTCAATAAGCGTGTAACCAAATCTCCTAAATTATTCTTTTATGATACCGGACTTGCCAGCTCATTGTTAAAAATAAGATCTTTCCAAGATCTTGCACTTAGCCAACACCGTGGGCATTTGTTCGAATGTCTTATGCTTTCAGACATCCTTAAGCAATACTTTAACCGCGGCATGCAACCACCAGTTTATTTTTGGCGCGATCTGAACGGACGCATAGAAATTGACTGCCTCATTGATCTGGGAACCAAACTAATTCCGATCGAAATTAAATCTGGAAGCACTGCTACAAAAAACTTTTTTCAGGACCTAAACAAATGGAATAAAATAGCAGAAACAAGCTCCAAAGACAGCTATGTTATTTATTCAGGAGAACTTGAACAAACATATCACACAGGAAAATTTATTGGCTGGAAAAGTGCGGGAAACATTGTTAACCAAATTGATCCGCAACACCTTAAAGCTACTTGATCATCAATCACCAAAAACAAAAAAGCTATGCCGAATATGCAAAGTCTCTTACGATTTTATATATTTTAAATAAATAAACTGACCACAGCGGCATTCAAAAGATTAGCCAGCGTTCCGCCAAGCATGGCACGCAAACCAAGTTTAGTTAAAAGCTGCCGTTTTGAAGGCACAAGAGATCCAATGCCGCCGACTTGAATTCCTATGGAAAGAAAGTTGGCAAAGCCGCACAATGCATAGGTCATAATGATAACTGATCTTTCAGAAAGCCCTGCTTTAACCAAGCTCGTGTAACCGACAAGCTCGTTGATGATAACTTTTTGCCCAAGCGCGTTACCTGCCAATAAACTCTCGCTACCAGGGATACCAATCAAACGTGCAACAACAGAAAACATGTAACCAAGCAATTTTTCGAAAGTATATGGAGTACCAATTAAAAGACCCGTCAATTTTGCCATTAAAAAATTTGCCATTGCAATCAAGCTCATAAACGCAATAAGCATTGCCAAAACATTAAGAGCTAAGCCTAAGCCATCAGTTGTACCGGTCGAAATCGCGTCAATTACATTGGTTGTTGTTGCCTTTGCAACATGGTCAACTTGTCCATCAGATTCAACAGTTTCTGGCATCAAAATTTTTGAAATCAAAATTGACGCAGGAATGGACATAACGCTCGCAGTCAGCAAATGGGGTACGGAAACGCCAAGAGTTGCATAGACGGCTAAAATTGACCCGCTTACTGTCGCCATACCACTTACCATAACAAGCATAACCTGCGAGTCGGTCATCGAGGCTATGTAATTTTTAATAAGAAGAGGTGCTTCGGTTTGTCCAAGCACGCTGTTGGCGACAGCACAAAGCGTTTCAGACCCAGAAGTACCAAGCAAAGGCCGTATAACGCACGCAATACCAGAAACAACTACCTGGATAATGCCAAGGTGAAAAAGTAAAGACATTAAAGCACTAAAGAAAATAATGAGCGCAGCAACTTTGATTGCAAAAACAAATTGCCACGGTCCAGATGGGTCTGCCAGCCGGCCAAAAACAAACTCTGCACCAGCCCCGGCAAAATCCTGTAAAGCACTAACACCCGACGCACAATATTCAAAAGTTACTTTTCCAACAGAAGTTTTTAAAACAAAAAGGCAAAAAGCGATTTGAAGAATGAAGGCACGCACTAAATATTGAAAACTAACTCGAGAGCGATTAGTAGAAAAAATATAAGCTGTAGATAAAATTGCCCCGATTCCCAACAATCCTGTAAATTGCCCCAACATGGCACTCCCCATTCATAAAAAAGTAAAAAAAACGATCAACATTAAACTTCGATGTTCTTTGTTCTTTGTTCTCGCTCGGCCTCCATAAGAGGCCCAATAATGTCGTCCATGTCACCTTGCATAACAAGATCTAATTTTTTGAGAGTAAGACCTATGCGATGGTCTGTAACACGATTTTGGGGGAAATTGTAGGTTCTAATTTTTTCTGAACGCTCACCGGTTCCAATCTGCTCTTTTCTTGCAGAGCTACGCTCTTTATCAAGCCGCTCTCTTTCTGCCTCGTAAAGACGTGCACGCAAAACCTTCATTGCTCGTTCTCTGTTTTTTAACTGAGAACGCTCATCCTGGCAATTTACAACAACACCTGTTGGAATGTGTGTAATGCGAACAGCAGAATCAGTTGTGTTAACATGCTGCCCACCAGCACCACTTGCTCGAAACGTGTCGATTCTTAAATCAGAAGGGTCGACGGAAATATCAACCTCACTCGCTTCTGGCATAACCGCAACGGTAACGGTTGATGTATGGATACGTCCTGCACCTTCAGTAGTTGGTACACGCTGAACACGATGGACACCCGCTTCAAATTTAAAATGGGCAAACACACCTTTACCCTTTATATACAAAACCAGTTCACGATAACCGCCAACTTCTGTTTTACTCATAGAAGAGACCGAAACAGTCCATCCTTTGCTTTGTGCATATACGCTGTACATTTTAAAAAGGTCCGCAACAAACAAAGATGCTTCTTGTCCCCCTGCTCCAGCACGAATTTCTAAAAATGCAGGTTTTTTATCACAAATATCAGGTGGAGAAAGAATATCTTCAAATTCTCGCGTTATTTCGCGGCCTCGCGTTTGTGAAATTTCCAACTCTTCGAGGTAAAGTTTTTTAAGATCATCATCAAGATCAACTCCACGCTCAT
>DAOVOC010000018.1 GCA_030629865.1 bacterium | reverse complement strand
GTCTTTTTTCTTTTTTTCCCATTTACTAATGGTTGGCTTTATTACTTTTGTTCGAAATTCGCCTATTCCCATTTTTAAATCTTTTTTAGTTTGTGGAAGCGTTTTTTGTTTTAGAAGATCTAGTTTTTTTTGTTGTTCTTTTATTGTTTTTTCGCAAGCATCAACATCTTTAATTTCTTCTTTTTCAAACAAATTATCAAGGCCATCTTCTGTACTTGGTTCTTCTTTCTTAATTGAGCTCCAAATTGCTCCAAGTAGAGTTTTCCCGATATTTGTCATAGATTTTTTTCGAAAATCATTCAGCTTTCTATCACATTCCAGTGAGATTTGGTGTGATTTTTTTGCAAAAATATCAAAAGAATCAAGCCAGCCAGCTTCTATTTTACAAGTAGCCAATGTTGTAAAAATAATGAGTGGTATAATGTGTATTATTTTCGACAGCATGGTCTTATCTCGCTCTACTGGAAACTTAAGCTGCGACAATAGTACGCATAAGGCCCATTTCTTGCCGTTTTTTCTTCAGCATTTCTAAACGTTTTTGTTGTTTTTTATCTTCTGATATTTGACGATCAATTACTTCTTTTGAAATTTCAAAGTTAATTGCTTTTTCCTGTCTTTCAATTGTTTTTCTGATAATTCCACGAGCGACCTCTTCAATTGAGCGAGCAGAGAATCCTGGCATGTTTGCAGCAAGATTTGATGTTTCGTATTTAAGGGATTTACTGATTGGAGTTCCCGTTTCGAGAGAGAACTTTTTAAGGTACATGTTAAATATTTTTGCTCTTTCATGAGCTTCCGGTAAGCCAACTTCTATTTGGTGCCCTTTTGTTCTGTCCCATGCAGCGCTGTCAAGTTGCTCTGGATGGTTAGTTGCAAAAACGAACATAAATTTGTCGTTTGTTGGTTTGGGTACGCGTGCTAAAAATGCTTCAGTTAAGTCTCTTGCCCGTTTTTCTACGCCAAAGGCATAGCGGTCTGCAAGGAGTGATTGTGCTTCGTCAATAAATATAAGTACTTCACGAGAGCTTTTTTCTGCATAATCAATTAGTTCATTAAGGGCTTGCACGTCTTTTCCTGCAGCAAGCTGTACGAAGCGTGATCCAGAAGTCATTTCAAAATCAATACCAGACTCGAGTGCAAGAGCCTCTGCAAACATGGTTTTACCAGTTCCTGGAGGGCCATATAAAAGCACATTAAAAAGACCTGTTCCAGTTGCTTGCGCATTTTGAATTTCAGACACAATTTCCATTAACTGTTTGCGCAAGTCAGGTTTCATAATAATTTCACCTAGACGAGATTCTTTTTTCTTTGAAGACGAAAACCATGATGTTCTTGAAGAACTTTGAATAATTTTTGGTTTGCCTATCTTTGATTTAACCCATGGTGTAAGTACTTTAACTGCGAATGTTACGCTGCCAATTGCACCAGCAATAAGTCCTACTTTTACAGGGTCTGTAAGAATTTCGGCAAGAGCTAGTAATTTTCCTGTTTTTTTCTTTTCTTGATCTTTTAAGATGGTTTCAACATTTGAAGCCATTCTATTTATGTTCGTGGAAACACCGTTCATTGCTTGTGCTACAGGTTGCATAGCTTGTGCTACAGGTTGCATAGCTTGTTGAAGTGCATCGCCAAATCCATTATTCATAGCATTGCCAATTGCATTTCCAACTACTTGAGGGTCTATGTGCTGCGCTACAGCTGCATTAACCAATGCCGTGGCCATCTGGTTTGGCAATTGTGCTATAGCCTGATTAATAACGAGTTGGCCTTGTTGGCTAGCTCTTGCTGCGCTCGATGCCGCATCATTACATTGATTAATACATTGCTGAAGTGCTGCTTCTACCCCAAATACATTATTTGGTAACAAAAATATTCCAATAACGCCCAAAAGCGTGATTTTGATGGTGAGACTAAAATTTTTCATCTTTTTATCCTTATGTTTATATGTTTTTTATAAAACTTTTCAATTTTAGAGAGTGTAGGTAAGTGTACGGTTATAGTTTCTTATTGCAATGTTTTTGCAAAAAGCGTGGTTTTTGAGCAGAAAGCGGGTTTTTGATAATTATTCTGGAGGGGAGGGTGGCGATTTGGTTACTTTTTGGTTGCCTGTGATTATTGACACAGATTATTTGAAGTTTAAGAGCAGAAGTACTACTGGAATAAGGTAATATGCCCCAAAGTGCCAGAAAACTCTTTGTACGGCAAGTTTCCACGAAAGCGAAAGTCCTGCGTAAGAGATAAGTGTTGCAGGGGTTATTATGAGAAGATTTGTTGTTGTCAGCAGTGGTGTGATAATTGATAAAAAAGGGCCTGAAAGCGCGATAGTTTTAACCGCAAGGCCGACTGAAAGCATTGCATGAAGTAAAAAAGAAAATTCAAATGCGCGTTTGGGGGCTAGGTTAAGCCAACGAGCGGCTACATAAGTTGTTCCAAAGCGCGAAATTCCAGGAACCAGGCTTAAAGATTGTGCTAAGCCGATTAAAATAGCTTTGCTAAGTGTTAACGGTGAGTTTTGCAAATCTTGTTTCCATTTTAAAGAAAAAATGAATGACATGCTTGCCACAAGGCCCAAAAGGACAATGTGTGGTGATGGTGAGTGTTGAATAAAAGAGTTTTTGAGTAAATATGCTGCGTAGGTAATGCTGTTGATTAATATGGCGTATCCAATGATGCGAGTGATTATTATTGCCCTGGTTGTGATTTTCCAGCTTTTAAGCGCTTGTATGACAAGTTTAAGTAGCGAAATAATGCGTTTTCTAAAGAAAAAGCCGACAACGAGCAGTGTTGGCAGATTAAGAAGTTCAGTCAGTTCTTTTGATGGGAGCATTTTTGTGCCGGTTGCGTAATTTTGAAAAAACTCTTTAGCAATAAAGACATGTGCAGAACTACTGACAGGAAGTGTTTCTAAAATAATTTGTGCAAGAATCGTGATTTCAAGCAAATCGAGCATTATTGTTCCGATTTTATTTTGAAAGTGTTTTCAGTAGCTTTTCAAACTTACTGCAATCTGCCGCAGAATGCAGTAAATCCCCAGATTGTACCGGTTTAAAATTAATTCCAGCGGTTTGACACCCAGTTTCAGCTTCTAGCTTTTTAAGAAGTTGCATCAGCGTTATGCTGCTTCCGCTAGCAATATTAAATGTTTCAAACCCACTTGTGTTGGCTGCTCCAGCGGTCAAGTTTGCTTCAACGACTTTTTCTACGGGTACATAGTCACGTCTTTGTAGGCCATCGCCAAAAATTGTAATTTTTTCTCTGTTTTTTAGTGCGGCGGTAAATTTTGCAATAACGCCATCATTATTAAGGGGGCCAAAGACATTAAAGTATCTGAGTGCTACTGCTGAGCCGGCTGATGTTTGCACATAGTTTTGGCACAGCTTTTCCCCTTCCAGCTTGCTTACAGCGTATGGTGACTGTGGATTGGCTTTTATACTTTCACGGCAGACAGCATTTTGATCGCCGTAGACGGCGGCTGAAGAAGAGAATATTACGCGTGCATTTGTCTTATGTTTGGTTGTGGCTTTTAGCATAATGTTTGTGCCAACGGTGTTTATGTCAAAGCATTCTTCTGGACACTGTGTGCTTTTTGGGACCGAGACCATCGCTGCGAGGTGGAAAATTATTGATTTATTTGCTGTTGCATTTTGGCAGATTTCCGGTGAGCGAATATCTCCAACGATGAGTTCAACTTTATGAACAATCTTTTGAAGGTTGGAAACGTTGCCAGTGGAAAAATTATCAAGAACAGTAACGTGTGCGCCGAATTTTACAAGTTTTTTGACCAGGTGCGACCCTATAAAACCAGCTCCACCTGTTACCAAGATTTTGCGACGTTGGTAATACGATTTTAAATTTTTTGTTTCCATATTTTCCTCCGGTTGCAGTTTTTCTACACAGAGGCCATGGTACCATGTTGCCTTTGTGCGGTTGCAACGAGCTCGGCCAATATCTTTTCTGCTACATTCTTTCCGTCAAGAACCGCTTCTTGCATGCTAGAATATTTCCATGCGCCAAAACGCCCCTCTGAGTAGATATTGTATACATTAAGTTGATTGTGAATTTTTGTGATATTTTTTTCTCGCCACAGATCATAAACAACGTAAGATGTTGGAATAACTAAATCTTTGCGTGTCGCAATATTTTGTTCTGATAAGTTGAAAAGTTTTAAGAAAGATTCAATGGCGGTGTCGGCAAGGGTTTTTAATTTGTCTTTTGTAGTTGTGTTTTTGTTGAATGAAATTTCTAAATAAACCGATGAATGTTTTGCTGGCGCCATGCTTGGTGAAAAATTACTCCATGTGCCAAAGCGGTGGAATTGATATTCTTTTTCTGGAACGTAAACCCAATGAGCTTTAATGAGTTGGGGAATGTTAAAACCAAGGTTGAGGCACAAAGTACTCGTTGCAGTTAGCTTTTTTTCAGCGATAGCAAATGCTTTTGGCGAGAGTGTTTTAAGAAAAGTTGGTAGTGGGGCAGTTGAGATAAGTTTAGAGTAGGTCGCTTTTTCCCCATTTTCGAAAGTAACTACTTTTTTTGTTTGATTAACTTCAACTGCTTTGTGGTTGGTTTTAATAGAATTTTTTAATCGCGATTTTAATTTTGAAATTAGTGTTTGAATGCCACCGTTAACAGGATAGAAAAACGTTGGATTATAACCGCTTTGTGAGCTTGTGCTGACATTTATTGTTCCTTGCAAAAGTTTTTTAAGTGATGTTTTTGGAACAAAACGACCTGTCCACGAAGACATTATTTCGTTCAAATTTTTACACGTTATTTTTTCATTATAAGGAATCAAAAAGTGTTTGCTAATTCCACGGCCAAAGTGGTGCTGCGACCATTCAAGAAACGTTTTGGGCTTTGATTGTGACAATGGGCGCTTTATGTAATCGAGGATGCATTGTTTTGCTATTGCAGGAGGAAGTCCACCTAGATTTTCTTGGAAAGGATAGGCGGTATATCCGCGATGCGAAAGAATAAAGGCACGACGTTGGTGTTTGTACAGCGATGATTGGCCAAGAATGCTTTCTAAAAACCAGCCAAAGTACGGATCGTTAACATGCAAAATATGCCCAGAATAGTCGAATGTAAATCCATCATGAGAAATAGAGCGCAGCAGGCCACCTGGTTCTGACTCTTTTTCAAAAATTTCGTAATCAAAAAAACCTGATTGTTCTAGATGGTATGCAGCTGAAAGTCCGGTTAGCCCTGCTCCGATGATCACGACACGTGCCATCGATTCCCCCTTCTCCAAAGAGTGTATGCAGCTGCAAGTTATAAAATAAAAAAGGCTTAGCGTCTATGCGTCAGATTTTTTATTCAATAATAGAGAGGATTGTCTTTGTATCTGTTGAGATATTTGGCAAAAAGTGTCGTAGTCATCAATTTCTTCTACAAAATTGCCATATTTTTCTAAAAAAGTTTTCTGTGTATATTCTTTTACTTCAATTTTAATAAATGGCTCATATTCTTTTTTGAGCTTAAGCCCTATGCGATGCAACCTTCCATTTGTAGCTTTATCTGAACCGTTTTGTCTTGTAATATAGCGGTGTTCTTGAGCATGTTTGCGATATAAATAAAACTCAAATAATCCATTTAATGTGTATGCACATGAACCCATTCCCGAAATACCCATTACCCATGATGTTATTTCAATAGCTTTACGTTTGAATTTGCTGAGTTTTTTTAATTTTTCGTTTTCTTCTAGGGCTATTTGTATGCGGATTGCACCAGCAATGGCCATGCCGGCAAGCGTAAGATTTGTTTTGTAGCCTGCCTTGGAATTAACTGTTGTGATTGCAATCGCGATAAATAATATTAATTTTTTAATTTTTGTTTCCTTGTACAAATATTTTTAATCAAAAATGGCACCGGCGAGTGGGTAGCGGTCAATCCCGAGGTGTTTAGGAAGTTGTGGAAATGGGGCTGCCGTTTCGATAGCTCTAAGAACAAGTTCATCTAGAGCGTCGCATCCAGAAGATTGTGCAACGCCTAGGCGTGCAATGGTTCCGTCAGCGTTTATAATCACATCAAAATAAGGGTTTCTGCCTTCCCTAACGGCTTTTTTTACTACGAAAGAGGAGTGGCGGAGGGCTATGCCAAGTGATGCCATAAAGTGTTCTTTAAGTCGTTTTCTAATTGAGATAAATCGTATATCGTCACTGGTTCCTAGTGCCGCACCAAGGTTTTTTAAAGTTGTTTGAGCTTTGGTTTCTAGAGTTTGTTTCCATTCTTGCATTGGGTTAGAGATTCTTTTTGTTTGTACTTTTTTAATTGGAATATCTTTTTTCAAAAGAACCTGAAGAGCTCGTTCTTTTAGATTTTTTTCGGTTTTGCTAAGGGGGCCTTCTTCTTGATTCGGTTCGAATATTGTTTTATGCATGTTTTTTGCACAGATGTTTTCCGATGCTTTTTGTACAATTTTTTCTTGTTGTGTTGTCTGCTGAGGAATAGCGTTTTGTTCTTGCTTGCAAGTTTCTATGGTGCGTGGAGCCGTGTTTAGAGGTTTATTTGGTGCAATTGGATTGCCTGGCATGCTCAGATCCATGATCACCTTCATAGGTGAATCTTTCCAGGGAATGAGGGGATTGTTTTTTTTTGTTCCATTAACGAGAAGCATTTTTTTTCGGTTTTCTTTAAAAATCTGTATGGCCAAAAATGTCCACAGGAACGTATTCAAAAGGATCGAAGTGCCAATTGCGAGCAGTGGGAGCAATTTTTTTTGTTTTTTATTTTGTGTTTTTTCTCGCGTGCTCATCTACTTCCCCCCGATGAGTTGATACTGATTAAGTTTCGATCCAGAAGTGTCCTTTATTTTTTTCTATTTTCCATAATTTTGACAGGTTGTGGCTACCTCCTGACGATGAAGAGATGAATTTTAAAATCTCTTTTAGGAAAGATTTACTTGTAGAAAACGGGACTTTTTCTTGTTTAAGCCAGTGTAAAATAATTCTTTGCTGTAGCGCAGGGCTAAATTTTATTAAGTTTGAGCGATTTCCTACAAAAACAGCTTCTTTTTTTACAAAAACTGTGCTCAAGCTGCTTAGTACAAGGTCATGGATAAGTTTGTTTTCTTCGCATAAAGATTTGAGTGTGTCTTTAAATTTTTGTGTAAACCTTTTGTCAGCACTGTTAAGAGCTGGGATAACGTGCTTTCTGATGCGGTTGCGCAAAAACTCTTCACTTTCGTTAGAAGGGTCTACTCTATAATCAATTTTATTCTCATTAAGATAGCCTATAATCGTTTCCCTGCTGATGTTCAGTAGTGGCCTGATGTAGTCACCATCTTTTTCTTTAATGCAGGTAAGACCGTCAAGCGTGCTGCCTCGCAAAAGCCTTATAAAAAACGTTTCTTCTTGGTCTTGGGCGTGGTGTGCAAGTGCTACAAAGTTTGCTTTGTTGGTGATCTGTGTTTTTTTAAAAAATGCGCGTCGAACTTTGCGTCCCAAATCTTCTTTAGAGCCGTTAGCTTTAAAGCTTTTTGTAAAATTTTTAGCATGGCCTAAAAAAAGGTGAACATTTAGCTTTTTACAAAGATTTTTACAAAATTTTGCATCCTCAATTGAATTTGTTCTCCAGCCATGGTCAAGATGTGCTGCGCTGATGGTTATGCTTTTTTTACTTTTTAGCCAGACAAAAAAATAAAGTAAAAAGACAGAGTCAGGACCGCCAGAAAGGCCGACAATGACGTGCTTGTCGTTGATATCAATAATGTTTGCAAGATTTTCTTCGATTAATTTAAAAATTATAATTCCTCCTGTGGTGCCCAGACAAGATAGCCTTCGATGAAGGAAGTAAGTTCTCCGTCCAAAACTCTGTCTGGCTGAGGAGATTCTATGCTGGTTCTGTGATCTTTTACCATTTTGTAGGGATGTAGAACATAGGATCTAATTTGTGATCCCCATTCAATTTTTTTCTTTTCAACGGCGCCTGCGGCCGCTCGCTTTTCTTCTTCTTGTTTTTCAACCAACTTTGACATGAGTTGCTTCATTGCCTGTGCTTTATTCTGGTGCTGTGATCGTTGGCTTTGGCATTGAACAACGATGTTTGTGGGAAGGTGTGTTATGCGGACGGCTGAATCCGTTCTATTAACGTGTTGTCCTCCAGCGCCACCAGCACGATAAGTATCAATTCTTATATCATCATCCTTGATAACGATGTCTGGATCTTCTACTTCTGGGGTTAAAAAAACGCCAGCAAAAGATGTGTGCCGTCGTTTTGCAGAATCAAAAGGAGAAATTCTTACCAGTCTGTGAATTCCATGTTCACTTTTTAAAAGTCCGTAGGCGTTATTGCCTTTAATATGAATGGTTGCCGATTTAATTCCGGCTTCTTCACCATCCTGGTAATCAACAATTTCTGCTTTCATTTTAGATCGTTCGCAAAATCGAAGGTACATGCGCAAAATCATCGATGCCCAGTCTTGTGATTCTGTACCACCGGCACCAGAATTTACGTTTAAGAAGCAGTTGCTTGCATCGTGCTCACCTGTCAGAAGTAGTTGGAGTTTAAAGTGCGTGATATCTAAGCACAATTTATCTGTATCATTTACCGCTTTTTTTAGTTCTGTTTCATCGTCTTCAAACAGGTCAATTAAGTCGCCCATGTCTTTGTAGGTTTTTGTTAGTTCGTGATAGGTTTCAGAAAGTGTTTTTACTCGTTGATGTTCTTTCGAAATATTTATTTGATCCGGGTTTTGCCAGAAATCTTCTTGATTTAGTGTTTGTTCAAGTTCTTGAAGTGCTGTTTTGATATTCCTGTCTTTATAAAATTGTTTAATTGTTTTGATGTCAGTTTCTTTAGTTTTTAATTTTTCTCTTAAATCATCAGCAAGCATATATTTTCCCCTGGCAGATGGTGCGCATAATTTATATTAGTTTATTTGATTGCCAGCTGAGGTCAAAAAAGCTCTGCTTTAATTTTTGTTATTGTGTTGGATAGGTTACAAAAGCTTGATTGTCAAGATGGATTTTTTGTGGAGGGACTGAGGGAGTGTCTTGCCAAAAAATATTAGGTTCTCCTTCAGAATTAATTTCAATTGAGAAGAAATATTTTTTTGTATTGTTAGGGGTTGGGTTCAATTTATAGACAGCATTTTTAATTGTGTCTTTAATTATAGGATTTTTTGAATCTTGAGATAGCTCATAGTGATATGGGTATATAAGTGTTAAATTTTCCGAGTAAGATTGATTTTCTACTTCTATATTAGATATTTGAGCATTGTTGCCATTGCTTCCAAATCCAATTTTGCATGGTTGCCCAGATGGGTTGAAAATACTTGTTGCTAAGTTGGCGAATCTGATTGCCTCCGTGAAATTTGTATTGTCTTTTGAATATTTAATTATAAGATCATTATTTTCAGAGGTGATGATATATGTTAAATTTACAATTGGTAAATCATTTTCTAAAGGCGTTGCTGGTATAGCACTTTCTTGAAGTCTTTCTGTTATACTTATATTTGATCGGTTTAAAGAAATTTTCCACGAAAACTCATTCGTAATTTTAGTGCCAAAATAAATATATATTTCGCTTTCATTCTGTGCATTAGCATTAAACTTGAGTGTACCTATTGTGTTTTGAGTTGAAAGCCATGCAATTGCGTTTTCATTATAGGTTAAATTTAACCTATAATCGTTATTGCGAATATTTATGATTCGTTTTCCTATACCACTTATTTTGGGGTTTTTATTTTTCAGAGGAAGTTCGAATCTAGAAGATGTTCCTGGGATTATATTTTCAACTTCTGGGAGTTGAGTAACAATTTCTATTTCTACAGAATCTTTTAATGTTGTTGATGTATTGATATCTAGATCAAAAGGGACGCCTGACCAAGCTATGTTGTCGAAAGGAAGAGCTTTATGAATGTTGTCATTAATGAACCAAATACATTCATCATTTGAGCTTTCTGGAACCTCTGATGCCGTTACTCGTTGTTTGTTTGGATTTAACTCAGTCAATATAGAAGAAGAGCGTAGTTTTATTTTTAAGTCTTCATTTATAAGATAAAACTCTGAGCATTTATACAGCGTTGTTTGTCTAGTGTTATTTTTTACTTCGATGATCCATCTGTTATTTCCAGCTTCTGTAATGTTTGTTAGATAATCTATGCCATCAGTTTCCCAGAAAGTCGAATTCTTTGAGGTTTTTCCCCATATAATTTTGGGTGAAGTTGGGTTGCTTTGAGATCCTGTAAGAAATTTTCCTGTTTTAACATGTTTAAATTTAACTACTGAATTATTTTCAATTGATGATGTGTCTTCTGGATTATCTGCGTTTTCAATTCTCCACCAACAATTATTTGGCTCACCAGCTTCGTCTGGAGAATTTTCATTTGAGCAGAAAACATCGTTGTTTTCACTAGAGTAAAGCTGTTGCCAGGTTTTTAGATGAATTAGTTTAATGTGATCTCCAAAAAGAACATGGGTTCCTGCTTTTTCTTTTTCTAATCGGGCTTTTTCTGCGTGTTCAGCAAATCTGTCTATTGTTTTTAAAGCAATCTTCAGATTGCCTTTTTGTGGAATGTGGTATCTAGTTTTGTTGATAAAGCATATTAGTTCATCAAGAGGATAAGGGGTGTTTGTTTTATGTAGGGTAAAAGTTTTCCACTTATCTTTAGCAGCTCCGTCTCCAGCACTACCTCCTAAGCTGCCAGCAGCTACAAGCCACCTTGTTTGTCTTAATTTTAATGGTTTATATAGATGTTTCGAAAAAAGCTCTAGGTCGTCATAATTTAGTTTTGATGGATCGTCGTCTTCTATGTAATCATATGAGTGATCATGGAGTTTTGGAGTCACTTCTTTCTTTAATTCTTTTTTTACTATTTTAAATGATTGGGATCTTATTCCGCCCCAGCCGCCTTTTGGGTTTGTTTTATGTATATATGTCATAAAAGCTGTTGGTGGCGGCGTATACTCATTATCGGTAAGGTCGAGGCATGTAAGATATTCATTAGATAATTGGCTTTTTAATTTAATATTGGTTAACTTTTTCCCATTTAATTTAATATTGTCTACCTTTTTTCCATCGATTTTCCAATGGACACTTTTGCCGAATTTGTTTTCAAAATTTGTTTGTTCATCAAACCAAACTTTTTTATCTGAATTTGTCATGAGAAATTTTGTTGGATCTGATTTTATTGAGAATCCGAGCCAGTCTTTTAGACTTGGCTCAATGTATCTATGTAGCTTAAATTCATTCTGTGGAGCGTTATTGGCTTTACTTGCTTTAAGATATTTTGTTCCTTGGATTTCTGATGGTGCGTAATATGCTCCACCTTGTAAGAATGTTTTCTTAAGTGATTTTAGTCGAATAGTTTCTGTTTTTTGTAGTTGGTCATGAATGTTTTTTGTGTATGAAATTGATACAGGAAATTCTGTGTAGTTTCTAATAGTTTTCAGGAATGCATATCCACAATTGATACTTTTTGCGAAATTAAAAATAAAAAGAAAATATAAAACTTGCTGAATTTTTATATTTAACATTGTTCGAAGCTCATTTTTGTTTTCCAATGATGGTACAAGGGTATTCCTAGCAATATTGTTCTTTTTTGTTCAAGACAGTTGAAAATGAGCTGTTTGTAAAAGTTGATTGAGTTTATAAAAATAGACAAAAGTTTTTGTTTTTCGGGTTTTTATTATCAGCAAAAATGCTTTCTTGTAATAAGATTTTAGAATAGTTAGAAAAAGCTTGCAAAAGGCTAATAAGCGCGTAAACTTGTGACCAGTTGAGGGATCGAAGGTCCCCGGAAAAATGTTCTTTGAAATCATACGAAAGCCAGTAATGGATAAATAAAAATGTTCCTGGGTTTTAACCCGGGAAAATGTTTTATCTGAACGGGAGGTCTCCGTTAAAATATTTGACATGGAGAGTTTGATCCTGGC
>DAOVOC010000051.1 GCA_030629865.1 bacterium | reverse complement strand
TTGCTTTTATTTCGACGGTTTTGAGCGTTGTTTTAGGGTTCGGCGTAGTTGTTGCAAGTAAGTGGTGGCGGCCGTCATGGGTGTTTGCAATTTTTTATCCCAGCATTATTTTGCCAGAAATTGTTATGGGTGTAGGAATCTTAAGCCTCTTTTTTATCGTTGGTGCTCCTCTTGGCTATAATAGTGTGATCGCTGGGCACACACTTGTTGGCCTTGCTTTTGTTGTACCAATGGTTAGTGCCAGGTTCCATGAAATTGATCCTGTTTTGACAGAAGCGGCGATGGACTTGGGTTCAACATATTTTCAGACTTTTATTCGCATAATATTTCCGCTGCTTTCTACGACACTTTTAGCTTCTGCATTTATCGCTTTTACCTTGTCATTGGATGATTTTTTTATTGCGTATTTTTGTTCAGGGCCAACTTTGGAAACTGTTTCTTTATATGTCTATACACAAGTTAAATCTATTGCGGATCCTAGCATTAACGCTTTGTCGGTTGTTTTATTTGCTCTTAGCGCAATTGTGGCGATTATTTTGGTGTGGACAAAAGCGATGGATGGAGTGATGTCTCATGATAAATAAGACAAAAACTACTACTCTTTTCATTATAAGAATGGCAATTGTATGTTTTTGGTTTTTAGGTTTCATTTTGTTTCTTTATGGACCTGCGATTATCAAATTTATTATGCCACGTGATCGGTCAATTAATGTTTATCTCATAACTTCTATAATAAATTCAAATCTATTTGATGAATTTGAGCGGAAAACTGGGATCAAAGTGCATGTAAAATATTTTGAATATAATTCTGCGATGCAGACTCAAATGAGAATTTCTGGTGGAAGTGGATATGATGTAATAACTCCGTCTGATTATACAGTTGATTTGCTAAGAAAAGAGAATCTTCTACACCAGATTGATACTTCGAAATTATATAATTTTAATCAACTTGATTTTCGTTTACTTAATAGGGATTTTGATCCCAATAATAAATATTCTATACCAGTTTGTTGGTCAACTTATGGCATTGCTTACAATAAAAAGTGGTTTAAAGAATTTAAAAAGTATCCTCAAGGTCTGGATGCACTTTTTGAGCCTGATAGTGTGTGGAAAGGCCCGGAGTGGGAAAAACGTAAGGATCTTTATCGTGTTTGTGTTATGGATGATCCCCGCGATATGATTTTTCTAGCATCGTTATATCTTTATGGTTTGTGTAAAACGTTTTCAAAAGTGAGACTTGAGAAGATAAGAAAAATTCTTGTTAAGCAAAAACAATGGATAGGAGGGTATGCCGAATCTAATTTGCCATACTATCTTTCTGGAGTTTATCCTGTTGCATTTGCCACAGCATCACTAATGATTCAGATGCTTAAGGAAGATTACGATTTTGGTTTTGTGTTACCGAAAGAGGGAAGTTTGATTACGATAGAAAATCTTGCAATCCCTAAAAATGCAGAACATGTTGAAGAGGCACATCTATTAATTGATTTTTTGTTATCAAAACAAGCACAGATTGATTCATTTAATGAGTATGGATTTACACCATCAAATAAAGATGTATATAGCTATCTTGAGAATATTTGTCGCGAAAACTATGCTATTTTCCCAGACGATTCATATTTTAAAAAGTTACATCCAATTCATTCAGGTCTTTCCGTAAAAGATGCTCATGAACTTTGGATAGATGTTAAATCTAGATAAAAGTATAGGGGATGGAGGTATGGAGAGGGCTTTTGAGCGGTGGTGCCATATTCGTGCAAAATATATTGCACGCAAACCGTATTTTTCAAAACTTGTTCGCAAATGGGAATTTAGCGGATGGAACACCGCTGCCCGTCACGTTAAAGAGTTGTTAAAAAAAACTGACATATTGTGTTGTGAAATTAAGCGTGAATTCGAAAAAGACAACGTTGATAGTGTCTTAATTGAGCGCAAAATAAAGTATTTTGCATCCCTATATAAAGATTTATCTTGGAGTTCTACGTCAATGTGGAGGCAGTGGTCTCGTGTAGGTGGGGCGATTGCTTTTGTTGTTTTAATTGCCACATTTATTGGATGGCCTAGGCGGGTTTTTGCTCCTGCTGTGATCTCTGGCCTAGCATCTGGCGATATTGTGTGGGAAGACCGTTTAACGGCGGTAAGGGGAAAACTTACGTATGGGGATGTTGTTTCGTTTCATGATTCTAGTTGTTTATGTTGCAATGCGAAAAAACAATCCTTGTGGGGTAAGTTTTTAAACGCATTGGAGCTTCCTGGGGCATGCCCTGTTCAAGTTGGACGCGTTGTTGCTGTTGCTGGTGACGCTGTGGAAGGAACACTTTTTCATGGTGATATGCGCATTTTGGTTAATGGGACGGTTGTTCAAGATACATTACTTAATCAGTCGAATGTGATATGTGAAAATGGTGAAGTGATTGTGTCGAATTTGGCTGTTCAAGATGACTTATTTGAAGAAAAAGCCGTTCCACAGAGCTATTGTTTGGTGATATCTGATCATAATGGACATCGATTCTGGGAATCGGTTGATTCTAGTCGGATAATGGGGAAAATTCAGAGGGTTCTCTATTCTGTAAAGCAGAGTAGCAAGGTGGTGCATCCTTCCTTGCGTGATTTGTGTGGCTAGAATAGACTAAAAGTCTGCTAAGAACCAATTAGAAGGATTATTGATGGCATCATTGTTGCAGTGGCGATTTGAATCGCTTGAGCGAAAATTTTTGAATAATAAAAAGCGTTTTTTAATTGCAGTGCAGGAACAATCAGATCAAGGAAATCTTAAAGAAGCGCGTGTCATAGAAAAAGCGATTGCCAACATTGAAGAAAAAATTAGCATTCTGCGTGGAGCATATCAAAATAATAGCTTGAACAGCTTGCAACGGTTTTTCCGTATTCGAGCTTTATCGCGTGCCTATCGTGATTTAAACGAAGGCATAAAGCCTTGGCTGCAACAGCTTGTTGAAACAGTTGTGATTGTTGGGACTGTCGTTATTGTTTTGCAAAAATTCTTTTTTACCCATTATAACGTGCCAACGGGGTCTGCAGAACCCAATATCTTGGTTGGTGACCGCATCTGGGGTAACAAGCTTGCGTATAGAATTAGTGATGTTAAACGTGGGGATTTGGTTGTTTTTGATAATCCGTTATATGACACAAGAGGTGCCGGGTCAATTTCTCGTTTTATGCAAGAAAAATTGGGAATTACCATTCCGCTGTTGGGAATTGGGCCTGATGCTTGGGTAAAGCGTGTTGTAGGACTGCCTGGTGATGTTATTGAAGGTCGAATTGAAGATGGCAAGTCTGTGGTTTACAGGAATGGCGAGAAATTATATGAGCCGTATAAAAATCCTTTTCCATTAATTGCTGTAAAAAAACACGTTGGACTTATTGATAATGATTTTTTAAAAATGGTTCCTCTACTTTCGTGGATTGGTGGGGAAACAAAAGAATGGCTTAGGTTTACCTATGATCCTGAAAAATCTTTAGAACAACAGCCGTTTTATTCGATTAAAGAAAAAGAAATTTTGCGTAACATGTACACTGGCGAACCATTTTTATATCTAGCTGAAGTTGGAGAGTCGCACGACCAATTTGGGCCAATGCGTATTCCTGAAGGAAAATATTGGATGATGGGTGATAATCGTAAGAACAGTATGGACTGTAGGGTTTGGGGCTTTTTAGATGAGTCTAAAATTCAAGGCCGTGCAAGTTTTATTACTTTCTCAATCGATAGCGTGGAGCCATTGTTTTTATTTGAGCTTTTAAAGCATCCAATTGATTTTTGGATCAAAAAGATTCGTTGGAGCCGATTTGGAAGGTCTTTGCATCCGTTTAAAGAACTGCCAAAAACATAAAGATTTTAAAATATTAATGGTTTTTCTCCCCGGGGTTTCTTGGGGAGAATTTTTTTAGATTATGATTGTTGGATTGAGTTGGTTAGAAATTGTTGTAGCGCTTTAAAGTTTATATTTATAGCGCCCAGTCTGGTTAAAAGAATGAATGTTGATTTTTGTTTGTATAGTTCGTTTTCATAGAAAATTGCTTTAAGCCGTCTGCGTAAAAGGTTGCGGTCGTGTGCTTTGCCAACTTTTCTAGAAATAATAATTAGCATCTTGCCGTAGTCGCGATCAGTTGGTGATTGCAGAAGTGTAAACTCTTTTGTTCCTGAAATGCGCTGTGCATCTTTGAACGCAGCATCGATTTCTGGTTTGGAAAATTGGAAAAGATCTTTAAAAGAAAAAGCTGGACTACCTTTTTGCGGCTGCCCAGCTTTTTTGTTTTTTTTGAGAGGGGCGTTCATATTGCCCTCAAACTTTGAATTTTAAACAGCTAGGCGCACGCGGCCTTTTGCTCGTCTACGACGAATAATTGCTCGCCCACTGCGTGTGGACATGCGCGACCTGAAACCGTGTTTTCTTTTTCTTTTGATTCGACTTGGTTTGTACGTGAATGACATGAGCTCTCCCGACTACAGCATCTGAATTTCAACGGTTAGATCTGAATGTAATTTCAGATTATTTCGCTACCATTTAAACATAAGCAAAATTTTACCTTATGAAGGGGTAGATGGCAAGTTTGATTCTACGTTTTGCTGTGGTTGTGGAGTTTTTGTTTTTTGTGATAATGCATGGATTACATGGTTGAGGACTTTTTCTCTACGTGCTGTTTTGGCCAAAAGCCCTTTTCTGAGAGGGGATGTCGTTTTATTCAAATGATCATGGTCAGGTCTGAAATAGACAAATTCTTGGAGCCGTTCATGCGAAAAAAGATTTAAATATTCGCAAATGTCGTGGCTTACTAGTTGAATATTCTCGTCATGGGCAATGCGGTCGATTAGAATTTCTTCTTTAAGTTGTTTTTCTGCTAGCAGTTCTAGTTGTTTTACGAACCGACTGTCAGATTTATATACGTGATAGTCAGGCAACTTGCGTACAGAATGTAGCAGGGTTTCTTGTCGACGCAGGATGAGGTGGCGAGGGATTTCGAATCTAAATTTAGAAAATAGAAGCCTAAATACTTCTTCTATGATTGAACGGCGTTGTGAAATGTCATTTCTGAAGGAAAAAATTTCGATAAGCTTTTCGTGAACTTCTTTTTCAGTGGTTAATCGAAACGTTGATCTAAAAAGAGGTTCTGAAAAATAGCCTCCTTTAACGATTGAGGTAATTGTTGCCAAAAAATTTCCCTTTGAGCTGATGGCATCTTCTGGAAACCCTTCAACGGGGAAATTTGAAATAAGAAATGAGTCGCCGACTTTTTTGTCTAAAAAAAGATTTTGAAATGGGCATAGGAGGTATTTTGTTGAAATGCGCATCCAGAGACCGTTCTGGTGGTTTTTTATGATAGGCTTTTGTGTTTTTCCAAGAAGTATTATATCAAATCCTATCCAATCTTCACCTTGTACTGTCCAATTTTCAGGTGGAGCAAGCTTTTTTGCGGCTTCTTGTTCGAGAAATGTTTTTGCTTGTCTGTCTAGATCTTTATAGAGTTTTCTACGTGGTGGGGTAAAGGAAAGCTTTTTCCAGCCATCCGATTTGAGCTCTGTAATCGTTGAAACACGAAAACGAAACTCAATGCTTCCATTTTTTTGTCTTAATATTTTTTCGAGTCGTGGTCTGTGTGCAACTGAAATTTTTCGTTCATTTAATTCGTGTTCAAGAAAATCGAGAACCAAAAATTTAAGTGAAAAATTATTGGTGTGTTTTTGAATTGAATCGTTATAGCGCACTGCAATGTATTCGTTAGGAAGATTTTTGTGTTCGAGGCCAAGAGTTTTTGAATGAACAGAGTAGAGTGCCATAAGATGTTTACGGATTTTTTGTATAACATTCGCCGGTACGATAATTTTGGCGGATAAGAGATGTGATGAAATTCTGTCTGAGTTAAATCGCAATCCACGATATGATGCGACGCTCGGTTTACATAATTCAGCCATCGCGGCTCCTTTCTCCAGGGCTTTATTGGCTTTACAAATGACTTTAGTTGCTGCGGTGATAGGCAGCATATCATTCAACTGCTCGTATATGGTACAGATTTTAAAGAATTCGAATAGGTGTTAGATGATGATTTTTAGTTTGGTGCAAGAGGGGGGACTTGAACCCCCACCTCGGTTAAGAGACTGGCTCCTAAGGCCAGCGCGTCTACCAATTCCGCCACTCTTGCTTTTTTCCTTTTCTGGTGGGCCACCAGGGAGTCGAACCCTGAACCTGCAGATTAAGAGTCTGTTGCTCTACCATTGAGCTAGCAGCCCACAACCAATGCAGATAAAATACCATAGTGTTTGTTTTTGGTGAAGAGTTGTTTATTTCTACAAAAAAAATATTGAATTTTATAGGGATTTGGGCGCAATAGTATCGCGCCCAAAATAAAGAATTATTTTTCAGTGTTTTGCATGCCAATGTTGCATTGCTCTAAAATTGATGTGTTTAGACGTTTTTGTACGAAATCAAATGGCCTGATCCATGTGTATTGTGTTCCAACATTGTGTTCAATTTACTATTTATT
>DAOVOC010000031.1 GCA_030629865.1 bacterium | reverse complement strand
TGGTTTTTCCGTGAGTTTATGGAAGGACGCAGTAGAAATCGTTACAACCGAGTTATGAGAATTGTCGATCACCCATGGACCGTTTTTGCTGGTGATGTAAAGCAGCTTGGCATTGGTAAATTGATTGCTATCAAATATTCTAATCCGATGAATAGGAACGATGAGATTCGCCTTGGTGTTCTTTCAGATACTGGACAAGCATTCCAGAAAAACTTATACCAGCTTGATTTGTTCGGTGGCGTATACGATTCCAAACAACAATTTAAAAAACAGCTTAGAACACTTCCTAATACTTCTTATGCATATTTTTTAGTAAAAAAATAATTTCATCGTCTTCTAGTACCGCCATATTCATGTACTATCGACGAAGCTCTTGTTAAGAGTTCGCCTCCGAGATTTTTTGCTGTCTGTACAATATTTTCTGTATGTCTACGGACTGTTGTTGGAGAAGGGGTTATTGAGCATGAGTTGCAAGTACAGCCTTTCTTACATTGCCATTGTTTTTTCCATTTTCCGGTTTTAAAAAGAGCCCAAAGTTGGTCGGAAAAACTTTTTGAACTTTGGGCAAAAAATCCATCAACATCATCTTTGAGGGCTTCGAGTAAGTTGAAAATTTCGCGTTCACTGACCTCGTGTTCATGGTCTATTTGTTGCATTTTTCCAACAACACTAGGTGGGAAAAATTTATAAAGTGCATCAAGATCATTGGAATAGAGCATGCGTTTAATTCGAGCGATACATTTTTTGCGGGTAAAGTGTCGTTTAATACCGAGGTACACAAGTGTTAAAAGCCCCGTGCTCATGCCAGCTGTGATATCTAGCGGTACTTGCATGTTTTTATCAATTTCTGGCCATTTCTTTTTAACAAAGTAACCAGCAGTAGCTGCTAAAATTCCTGTTAAAAGCGGTGCTAGAATAAAACCTCTGTGTGCTGTTGCCTTTCGAATTAGAAGATCTGCATTTTCGTATTTTTCATATCGAGTAAACAGAATTGGATTGCAGGTGTTTATGGTGCTGCCAAAACATGTTGTTGTAAAAATTGTTGCAAGAAGTATGAGTAGCTTTTTCATAAGTTGTTTCTCCTAAACCTCCTAAAACAATACAAATCTTAGTTTAAAGGCATCACATTTTTTTGTCCAAGTAATTTAACTGTTTTAAATAGGCAATAGGAAAACCCCAGCCAACATGAAAAAGCTACTCCTGTTGCAATTAGTTCCCTCTTCTTGATTTTACGTGCTAAGAGTTCTTGTTCAGACATATTGTTTGTTTGTTCATTTGGGCATACTGTTCTGCTTTTTGTCCATCCTATTTTGCTTTTTCCCTTTTTTAAGAATTGATTGTTTTGATGGTTATATCTTCTATTTCCTATTTGTTGTGGTTCTTGACCTTGGTTTCTATATAGACGTTGTTTAGGGGTTTGCCGTTGGTCTCTAGGCGCTCTTCTTGTAAAACCACTTGTAGATGTGGATTCTGGCTGTGGTTTTTGTTCCATTCCACGAACTTTTTCAAATGCCATAGAGATTACTACAACAAACATGATAAAAAGTTTTTCCATTTTGTTTTTTCTTTCTAAATTTACTGTCATTTCAAAATTCTTTGTGTTGCTGGTTTTGACATAATCCATAACATCCATATAGCGGCTCCTAAGCAGCACATTCGCATGCAATTGCTTTGCTCCTCTTCGTGATTTGGGGCAATTCCCAATCGATCACGCTTTTTTCGGTTGAGGCGATATTTTCTACGACGGTTTCTTGTTTTCTCTTTTTTTTCTATTTCAGTCAGGTTTTGCTTATTTAGCTCCATGCAGCTTATTTTTTCTGAAAAGACTGAGCTTAAAATCGTTAATGTTATCAAAAGTAGGATGATGCGTTTTTTATTCATGGTAGTTTCCTTTGCATTCTTCAAAATGTCATCCCAGATCGAAGTCTGGGATCTTTTCCGCTAAGATTACAAAAACATTAATTATCAGGAAATTTTAAGAAAGAATAAATCCCACGTCAAGCGCGGGATGACAATTGAATTGAGCGACGTGTAGGTCAAATAAAAAACATAGCATTATGAAAGCTTTGCCGTAATAACAAAAAAGGCACCCGGAGTAACCGAATGCCTTTTTTTAATTTTTAATGGATATTTCTACAGCCCTGCAAGTAGCAAAGAAAGAACTGACATTAATTTGATCAAAATGTTGAGAGATGGACCAGAGGTGTCTTTAAATGGATCACCGACAGTGTCACCAACAACAGCTGCCTTGTGAGCGTCAGAGCCTTTGCCCCCAAAGTGTCCAGCCTCAATATATTTTTTTGCGTTGTCCCATGCACCACCACTGTTGGCCATAGAAAGTGCGAGCAAAACACCAACGAGTGTTGCGCCTACAAGAAAGCCTCCCAATGCCATATTTCCCTTGGTTGACCAGCCGAAAATTGCTTTTACCAAAACGGGAGCCATAATTGTCGCAACACCAGGAAATATCATCTCTCGTAGTGCTGCTTGCGTGCTTATGCTTACACATTTTGCATAATCAGCTTCGGCCGTTCCTTCCATAAGACCAGGAATTTCTTTGAATTGGCGCCTGACTTCTTCAACCATTTTTAAAGCTGCTCTGCCAACGGATTTCATAGTGCACGAAGAAAGTAGGAATGGCATTGAGCCACCAATCAGCAATCCTGCGATAACATATGGATCAACAAGGCTTAGAAAATCTAGATCTGCTTTTTTGCAGAATGCTGCAAAGATTGCCAGTGAAGCGAGTGCGGCAGATCCGATTGCAAATCCTTTGCCAAGGGCTGCGGTCATGTTGCCAAGAGAGTCAAGTTTATCTGTAATTCGGCGAACCTTTGGGCCAAAGCCAGACATTTCAGAAATGCCACCGGCATTGTCTGCAATTGGGCCGTATGCGTCAACTGACATTGTGATGCCAACGGTTGCAAGCATGGAGACTGCTGCTATTGCAACACCGTAAAGGCCCCCGCCGTAATGGAATGAAAAGAACACTATTCCTGCAATTGACCAAATTGGAAAAATAAGCGATTCATAGCCGACTGCAAGGCCGTTAATTAATATTGTTGCTGCGCCAGATTGTGCAGATTCTGCCAAATCTCTAATCGGTTTGCCATTGGTGTAGTAGTCGGTAATTTGACCGATAATAACGGCGGCTAGTGCGCCAAGAACAATTGACCATATCAGTTCGTTGCCAAGTGCGGTGTATTTGATGTAGCCAACGGCTGCTGCTAGGTAAATAGCAATTGCAACATACGTTGAGCGGTGAAGAAGTTCACCGAGTGTGCTTTTGAGCCAGAAAATACTGGTCAAACCGAATGCTGATGACAAAAGTCCGATAGCGGAAAGAACTAGAGGGAAGCTCATATGTAGGTGGCTTCCGGGGTAATCTTCGATTGCCAAAACGATGCTTGCGATAATTGAACCGACATATGATTCAAAAATGTCTGCACCCATCCCAGCGGTGTCGCCGACGCAGTCACCAACGTTGTCTGCAATAACGGCTGGGTTGCGAGGATCGTCTTCTGGAATGCCGATTTCAACTTTTCCTACAAGGTCAGCACCAATGTCTGCAGCTTTGGTAAATATACCGCCACCAACACGTGCAAACAGAGCAATTGAGCTTGCACCAATACCAAAGCAGGTAAGAATAATGTCAAATTGTGCGTGTGCAGCCAGTAAAAAGAAGAGAATGCTGATAAGGAGCAGCCCAAGAGCGGCGACCACAAAGCCCATAACCGATCCGCCAAGGAGTGCTATGATAAAAGCTTTTTTTTCACCATCGTTTTTTGCAGCCAATGTTGTTACAACGTTTGCTCGCGTTGCCGCCATCATTCCAACAAGTCCTGCAAGCATCGAGGCCAACGACCCAAGAACATAAGCTCCTGCTGCGTATAGTCCAACTCCCCATAAGAGCACAGAACTGGCAATAACAATTACGATGGCAAGTAGTGAGTACTCTTTTCTTAAAAACGCCATGGCGCCTTCGCGAATAAGCTCAGAAATATGCTTTGCCCGGCCCTCGGGAACAGGTATTTTGGTTATAAAAAGATATGAGGCGAGCGTGACGCCAAGTCCAACAAGTGAAGCAAAAACCGAGAATGCAAACGAAACGATGTATTCCATCGAAAGGGCCTTTCGTTATCCATACAAGTCAGGCGGAAATTTTAAAAACAGATGCCGAAAGTTTATGCCAGACTATGCCATTTGTGAAGTAAAACTGCTTGTTTTTTCTAATTTTTTTGCAAAAAAAGGTTTTAGATGTTCAAAATCGCTAAATGGTAATCGCTCAGTTCCTATGATTTGGACATTTTCTGAGCCCTTACCCAAAATTGCTATCAATGATTCTGGAAAGGAAAGTTTGACTGCTTTGATAATCGCTTTACTTCGGTCAACACAGCAGTGAACGCCTCTTTTATTACAGATGCCATGCATAACATCTTTAATGATTTGTTCTGGTGCTTCATCGCGTGGATTGTCGCTTGTCAGAATAATTACATCAGCGTAGTGTTCTGCAATTTCGCCCATTTTTGGGCGCTTTTCTTTATCACGATTACCGCCAGCACCGAAAAGAACGACCAGATGTTTTGTTAGTGGACGTAATGTTTTAAGTACTGCTTTGATTGAATCTGGATTATGTGCAAAGTCGATAAAAGCCTTTGCGCCATTTTGTAATTTATGTTGTTGCATTCTGCCGTCAATGCCAGGGAATGTTTTGAGTCCCTGCATAACATATTCTTGATGGATGCCTAGCGACTCGCAGATAAGTGCTGCCATGGCTGCATTGTACACGTTGAATTCGCCAAAAATATGTGGTGCGTGAAAAGAAAATTTGAACCGATGTCCGCGCTGTAGCGAAAATGTTAGGCCTGTTTCTGGTATTCCTACATCAAAGTTTAAAATTGTGTGTCGGTAACTTTTGAATTTTTGTGTTCCAAATGTAACTACTTTTTTTGCAATAGTTGTGGCTTTGCGTCCCCATGCATCATCTGTATTTATGATAACTGATCCGCTGCATTGATTAAAAAGCTTGGTTTTTGCATTAAAATAGTTTTCTTGTGTTTTGTGAAAATCAAGGTGGTCATGCCCAAGATTATTGAAGCCTACAACATCAAATTTTATTCCATAGAGTCTGTGTTGGGCAATCCCGTGTGACGAAGCTTCTATAATAGCGTGTGAAACCTTTTTTTTAAGAGCAGTGTCCAAGAAAAAGTTTATATAATCGCTGGTTGGTGTGGTAAGTGAGCTTGGCTCTTTTTTATCAAGAATGGAATTGTGAAGTGAGCTGATCAGAGCCGTTTTTTTTTGTGCTGTTTTTAAAATGTGTTCAACCAAAGATGCGGTGGTTGTTTTTCCTTTTGTTCCGGTAACTGCAGCTAATTTTATGCGCTGCGAAGGGTTTTTGAATGTTGAACATGCCATTATGGCAAGTGCTAAGCGTGGATTTGGGAAATATCGGTATTCTACGTCACATGTGCTACATCTTGAAATTAGTTCATTCTGGTCTGTTGAAAACTGTCCTTTTACGCAGTGGCATTTTTCTTCAATTTTGCCTTGATGCTTTAGGCAAACCAATATTGTAGTTGCACCTTTTTTAATAGCTTTTGGAATGAATTTTAATCCACTCGTTGTAAAGCCATCAATTGCGACAAAGGTTGAACCTGGCCCGACGTGATGAGTGCTGCAGGTGACCGGATAGATTTTGTAAAGCAGCGACATGTAACAATTCCCCCTGCGAGTTAATTGACTTTGAGCGTGCGATTTGGCTATGCCAGACAGCGAGTAACGATTCTTTTTGGGGTCAAGAATATTTTAAGCATACAAAAAGGTGAAAAAAATGAAACTTATAAGCTTAAAACAGGGTTTTTCGTTTCGATATTTACTTTGTTTATTCGCAACACTTTCATTGGGTTCTGTTCTAAATTTAGGTGCGGCATATTATAGACCTGATGCCAGTGTTATGGAAGATCTGAAAAATGCGGTTGTATCGCGCAAATTCAATAGAGCCGTGACACTTTTGGAATCAATAAAAAATAGTAAGGAAAATTTTCCTAGCAGCGACCTCATTGAACCAAGTGTGGAAATTGATATTCAAAATACGATTTCTGACCTCATTGATAAGCTTAATAATCTGGACACTCGCCCGGAAGGCATTTGGCCAGATCGTATTGAAAAAATAGTAACCTTCTTTTTTCCTACAGGACCCAAACCTAAATATTCCCAAATGGAGCGTCGTCGAAAAGAAAAAGGTGGCCTTGTTGCTAGAATTTTAGCCCAATTAGGCATTGGCGGTTCGGATGAGTTTGCAGGCTCTGGTGACGATGGTTTTGGAGATTTGGATGTTGCTTTTGGTGACTCTGACACAATGGATTTTACTGGGAAGAAAAAGAGTGAGCAGGAACTTGTAGAGCAAGGTGAAAATATATTAAAAAAAATTAAAGAAGATAAATTCCAAAAAATCATGAACAACTTAGATGAAAGTAAAATAGAGGCCGGGAGGGTATTTTTTTCAGGGAGAGAGAAAAAAAGAAAAACACATTTTTTAAAAGCTCTGGAACTGTTTTCTCAAGCTATAGAAGAGATAAATGAATTGTTGAAAACAGAAAAAGTTTGGAAAAAAAAGATAAAGGAAAAGGGGCGACGTAAGGCTAGTTGGTTATCTACAAAAAGCACTTTTAACGATGATATTGAAAAAACAAAGAACGAAATAAAAGACGTAAAAAAAGAAATAGTCGAAGATATAAAAAGTTTGCTTACAGAAATTCGCATATTAATTGACTGGAGAGAAATAGGAGTATCCGATCCATGGCCTTGGATAAGGAAAGGTTTTGACAAAAAATTGAAAGAGAAGGGACGCAAGCCGTTTAAATGGAGATATCGATTGGGTGGTCAAGATGTCCGTGAAAAATATAAAGATCTTATTTTTAGCTTAAAAGGCTTTAGTTTAGATTTAGAAGATGATGATAAAGGTGTTCGCATCATTGCTCGTGCAAATGGATTTGCTAACAAAATTGTGAGCCATACAAAAACATTTACTGAAGTTAATATTGATGAAATTAAAATTAATGTTGAGAGTAAAGAA
This sequence comes from bacterium, assembly GCA_030629865.1. Classification (GTDB taxonomy): domain Bacteria; phylum Babelota; class Babeliae; order Babelales; genus DAOVOC01. Next base: position 1,853 of record DAOVOC010000031.1, on the reverse strand, counting down.
AAATATAAGGACGCATTATCTGCATTTTTTATTTGGATGACACAAAGAGACCGAAAAGATGATGAGCTTTCTTCTGAAGAAATAGCTTTTTTCGCTCATGTTCTACAAAAAACTACAAATTGGAAAGGAAGCGAAAAGACGGTATTAAAACTTTTAAGTAAACCATCTTGGATGGCTACGTTAAAACGTGGTGTTAGAAACATTTTTTGGACAGAGCTTACTTCTAATTATGGTCACTCTAACGAAAAGCGCATTGCAATTTTCACAGCACAATATGAAGACATGTTGAATTCTGGTCAACCTGGTAAACAGGAAGAACAAGAATATGTTATTGAGGCTTGGAAAAGTGGTTTTTTAACCGCTGTCTCTGAAAAGAATATTGATAAAAAAGACAATCTTAAAAAAACAATTGTTTTTACTGCGATGGTCAAAAAAGATAATGAGTATCTTGATAAGTTATGTTCCCTTTATTTGAAAAGAGCCTTAGACACAGAGAATGTATCCAGTTCCATTATTTGTGATTTGTACGGGATAATTAGTGGAAACGTTTTTCTTCCTAAAGCAATCGCTAAAAAAATTAAAGAGGGAAGAACCCATTTTGCACTTATCAATAGAAAATTTTCAGCGAAAGCCATTGTTCCATCGGAAAATGTAGATTTAAGCGACCTTTTTCTTGATAACTCTGGAATAGAAGAAGGAATGGTTGAAGAAGAAGTTGTTGAAAAAGTTGAAGAAAAAGTTGAAGAAAAAGTTGAAGAAGAAGTTGAAGAAGAAGTTGAAGGAAAACACCCAGAAGGATAAGTCGCGTGGGAGGGACGTTGAAGTTCAAAGTTCCTATGTCGCGTTCCAAAAAAGTTGAAATATAAGATTGCCTCCAGACAAAGCTCTCCTCTGTCGAATTTGCAATATATGAGCGTGGAAAACCACCGCGTAGCCAAAGCTTTTTGTATTCTTTTATTTCTTGCATCGAAAGTGGCGGTAGCTTGATATATCCAATGCGGCCTGCAAGAGTTTCTGAAGTTTAGCGCAGCAAATCTCGCGAAGCGCTCGCCATGCAGCGCAAGCCGATTACAGAAAAAGTAATACAAAATCTGCATTCACTCGTTGTTAGTGGCAAAAAGGAAAAATCTTCTACTTATCGCGATGGGCATAACATAATCAAAGATGGGCAAACAGGAGCGATTGTTTATCTTCCGCCAGAAGCACAAGATGTTGCTGATTTGATGAAGGCACTTGTTGAATGGATAGAAGAAAAATCTGAATTGCCAACGCCAATTGTTGCCGCTGTAGCTCACTATCAGTTTGTAACCATTCATCCTTATTTTGACGGCAATGGGTGTACTGCAAGACTTTTGACAACATTGATTCTCCATCTTGGCGAATATGATTTAAAAGGGCTTTATTCGCTTGAAGAGTATTATGCAAAGGATTTGCCTTCTTACTATCGTGCTTTAACCGTTGGGCCTTCGCATAATTATTATTTTGGACGTGAGCAAGCTGATATCACAGAGTGGATTGAATATTTTTGCCATGGAGCAGCAAAAGCGTTTGAAGATGTTGTTGTACAGATGGAAAAAGCTAGAGGCCGTGATGAAGGCGATGATTCTGCAATGTTTCGCGATCTTGATGCTTATCAAAGAAAAATACTCCAATTTTTTAGAGAACATGGTGTTGTAACGAGTCGTCAGATAATTGAATTTCTGGGTTTTAAACATCGTACAGGGCTTAATCTTTGTAATAAATGGGTTGAGATTGTTTTTTTGCAGATTGTTGATGCTTCAAGAAAATCCAGAACATATTGTCTTGCAAAAAAGTATGAGCTATTGGTCTTGAAGTCGGTATGATTTGAGTGA
>DAOVOC010000001.1 GCA_030629865.1 bacterium | reverse complement strand
TAACTTTAAGCCCCGCCAGTGGCCCGGTTGTTTCTGTCCATCGCCCATAGCGGTCGATTGCCTGAATAAAGTCTAGGTTGTGTCGTTTGTACCAAACTATGTCGGTGCTGTCGCCAAATGTGCAGCACATAACAAGGCCCGTTCCTTTGTCTTTTTCAACATCAACGTCTGCGATAATCTTAACTTTTTTGTTAAAAACAGGCGTTGTGGCAACAGTGTCTTTTAAATGCTGATACCGCTTGTCTTTTGGATGGAAAAATACTGCAACGCATGCGGGCAAAAGTTCGGGCCGTGTTGTGGCGATATGCAGCGGCGAGCCGTCGTGTGCAGTAAACTCGATTGTGTTAAAAGTTGTGGCAACATCGAGCGATTCAAGCTCTGCTTGTGCAACGGTGGTGCCGCATGCGGTGCAATATAATGATGGTTCTGCTTGGCGCTTAATAAGACCTTTTTCGTAAAGTTTTAAAAATGATATTTGGGCGGTCCTACGTGCTTTTTTAGAAATGGTTGAATACGAATGAGTCCAATCGATAGAAAGGCCCAAAGCTTTCCATAACTGAGAAAAATCTTTTTCTGCAAGTTCGCATTCTTTTAAACATAAGTCGATAAACTCTGAGCGTTTAAGTTGATGTGCGCGAATTTTGTGTTTTTTTTCTACAAAACGTTCTGTGGGAAGTCCGTTGTCGTCAAAGCCCATGGGATAAAAAACATCTTTGCCGCACATGCGTTTGTAGCGAGCGATAAGGTCTGCGTGTGTGTAAGAAAAAACGTGTCCGATGTGCAGAGAACCAGAAACTGTTGGTGGCGGCGTGTCGATGGTAAAGGTTGGCCTTTCTATTCCGTTGTGAAATTTAAATGTTTCTTGTTCTTGCCACTGCTTAAGGATTTGTTTTTCTTGCTCTGATGCGTTGTAACGCTTTTCCATACTTCTTCTCTTTTTGTCATCCCAGGCTTGATCCGGGATCTTTTCCATTTTTTAAATTACGGAAAGAAGTATAACAAGAAAAAATCAAAGAGTATGATTTTGGACTGTGTATAAAATTTCGATTGTTTTGCATATGTCACTCCGGGCTTTGACCCGGAGTCCAGAGAAGCTTTTCTAATAAAGTTAATTATGAATTTTAAATATGATTTTAAAAATAAAAGTGCTACTGGATCCCAGGTTACGCCTGGGATGACATTTAGATTGTGATAAAAATGAATAGCGTTTGTGTTGGTGATATTAAGTATTGATGCTATCCCTTTTATTTGAATGATTATTGCGGCACAAGCCGTTGTGATAGCACACTAGCGAGCGTAGGCAAAATGGTGAAAGATTCTTGTAAGGAGAAGTTATGCGAGCAGCATGCTTAAGGGTGTTTATTATATTTCTGGGAGTTATGAGTGGCGGTGTTTTGTGTGGAGTTGATGTTCCGCTTCCAGTAATGAAGCCAGGAGCAAAAACAGTTGTTGGTTCAAAGCGAGCGATTCCAACTATGCCCTCGCGTATGGGTGGCACAGCGATGAGCAAAAAAGATAAAAAGAAAATGGCTAGCGAGATGCCGCGTCCTTATGTACAGCAGCTTATGGAATTTATAAAAAATGAAAAAGAAGTAGTGATTCCAGAACATGTTCGAATGGCTGCAAATGATGGCATAGAAGAATTTAAAGATCTTTTGATGCGAAGTGAAAATGCACAATGGTTTAAGCAAATTTCTGAAAAAATAGCACTCATTGTTGCAGGAGCAGAACAAGAACGCAGAATGCTTATGACTAGAATAAAACGGGGCCGCGAACAGCGTGAGATGAGAAATAATTTGCGGATTTTAAAAACGTCTGTGGCAGACATGGTAGAGAAGCAAGATAAAATTGTTGCGGGAGTGGAAAAAATTACAGAAATGCTAGAGAAAAAGTAATTTTATTGAAAAGGGTGTATGAGCTTTTAATTGATGTCATTCCGGACTTGATCCGGAATCCAGAGAAACTTTTAGAGTAAAGTGAATATTTAATTACTGGGATGATTGTTCTTGTAATGTGCTTCTGGACCCCGGGTCATAGCCCGGGGTGACAAATTTTGTAGAGCAAATTGAAATTTTTACTTACGCATCTCAAGAAGCAGCATGACGCCACCTATGGTTGCAGCTGTGCCGCCAAGAAAGAGTCCAATTTGTGCGAGTGGGCTTTGCAATATTAAGCGCTTAAATTCACTGCCAACAGTTCGCTTTTTATTATCAAATGATGTGTTGCTGCGATTGCAGTTTTGTTTTGCCTTAAAATAAAGGCTGATGAGGGTTGCTGTTAAAGTGGCTGTGCCAGAAATTGCGATTGCGCCAGGGAAAAAGAATTTAGAAGCATACATTCTTTGTAAAATGTTTTTGGCCTTAACTTTATTTTTTGTTGCGTTGTTATCATCGATTTCTTCACTAGCAAGTCTTAATCCATGTTGTTCTGCAAAAATTGCCTTACTACGTTTTGTACGAAGTCGGTTCAACCTAGTAACTAACGCTTGATATTCTGGGTCATTATTTGCTCCTTTTTTAAAAGCTTCTGGCTGTTTAGTTTTCATTTGGTCTTCTACTTGTTTTATCTCAGCTAAAATTCCAGCAGCGGAATTCGGGTCGAGAGTTTCTTTATCCGCTTCTTTATCATCGGTTTTGTTTTTGCAGGGTTCTTCTTTTTCTTTTTCTATACCGCCATCTTTAGGACCTTCAGTATCAGGAGCGTCATTTTCATTACTAGATTCATCATCAGAGGTGTCTTCTTCATTATCAACATCTTCAGTTTTCTCTTTGACTAATTGCTGTATTTCGTCGCAAAGAGTAGTAGCTTCTTGGCCAGTGAGTGCTGCCATTGTTACTTTGGGAATTTCTTTGCCTTTATCGTGATAGTGTTTACTTACTGTTCTTAGATCATAAACTTTATATCTTCCGTCTCTGCCTAAGTCTTTTGCTAGGCGGAATTGGGTTTTTGCCAGAAGTTTTATAAGAATGTCTTTATCATAAAAAATAATATCTTCAGGCTTGTCGCCTTGAAGATATTCACCATTTTGATACCAAATAGAAATATTGCTTCCGATGATTTGCTCACACTGAAATTCCTCAAATGGTGTATGGCAAGGGGAAAGCTTTATTTTATATTTACCACATTTGCTAGTTATTATGGTTTTTTCAGCTTCTGTATTAGTCCAACCTGTTCCCACATTTGTTTGTTCGATTGTGTATGTTGCGTCAGATATCTCACTTTCAGCAATGCTTTTTTTATGTGCGTATAACTTTTGACTAAGTTGTCGTCCGAATTTTTTTTTGATTGGTTCTTGGATTTGTTGGGTTGTTGCTTTTCGGATTTTTTCTAGTTCTGCTGTGTCTGCTTTTTTTGCTTGTAAAGAACCAGTTGCACCATTTTCATCTGGTGTAATCATATCAAAAAGAAAAGACTGATAACGTGCAGTTTCGAGTGTTGTTTTGGCTTTTGCAAACTGTACTATGAGCGGATGTTGTCTTTGTAGTGTGGCTTTTCCTTCTCCATTTGCAGTTTGAATTTGCTTTGAAATATTATCTATGTTTTGTTTTGTTTTGTATTTATTGTTGAGTTCAGGTATCAGTGCATTATGCCCAGCCTGGGCTTGTTGGATTTCTTGTTTCATACTGTTATCTTTGGTTTTGTGCTTGTTTATTCTATCTAGAATCGGCTGTTGAGCTTGTTGGATTTCTTGATTCAATTGTGGAACGAGTCCTTCCAATTCTTTCTTGTAAGCGGAATTTATTTCACGGTTAATCCTTTGTTCTTGTGGGGACAGATTTTCTGTTCCAAAAATATTGCCACCAACGGCAAGTGCGAAAAAGCTTAGTATCAAAAGTGTTTTGAAGTTTTTCATTATTGTTTTGCCTTTTTTGTTTATTAAATGTTTTTCATTATAAAAGTCAGTTTAGGTGATGGTGCTAGAAATGCAAAAAACATTAAAAATGCTGCTTTTTTGATTGTTAAGCTGTTTTTAGTATCAGGATGTAAGTTTTCACTATTGGTTATCCCGGGCTTCGATCCGGGATCTCTTCCTCTAAAATTACATGCATGCTGGATGGGCCGTCTAGTTGGGTTTATTGTACAATTTTAAATTCATATTTTTTTAAATCCAATCAAAATAAGGAAAAGATCCCGCATCAAGTGCGGGATGACAATATTTGTTACAGGTTTCTTACGATAACACCTCTTGAGAGTTTGTGAGTCCGCTTCTAGAAGCTAATATTACATCTTTGGCAATGTGACGCCCTTTTGCCCCATATATTTTCCTGCCCTGTCGGCATAAGACGTCTGGCAAACGCTGTCGCCCTTTAAAAATAGGAACTGGCAAGCGCCTTCGTTAGCGTAAATTCGTGCGGGCAGTGGGGTGGTGTTAGAAAATTCTAGCGTTACATGGCCTTCCCACTCGGGTTCGAGCGGTGTGACGTTAACAATAATTCCACATCGAGCATATGTTGATTTGCCAACACAGATTACCAAAACATCACGTGGGATGCGGAAATATTCAATTGTTCGAGCTAGTGCAAAGCTGTTGGGCGGGATAGTGCACACCGTTCCAGGACGGTCTACAAAGCTGCTTTCTACAAAGTTTTTGGGGTCGACTATGGCAGAGTCGATATTGGTAAAGACTTTAAATTCTTCAGAAACGCGCGCGTCGTAGCCGTACGAAGTCAGGCCATAAGAGATCAGCTTGTTGCCATTGGCTTTGTCAGTTTTTACTTGGTTTTCTACAAAAGGTTCTATCATTCCAGTTTCCTGCGACATTTTTTTAATCCATGTGTCGGGCATGATAGGCATGGCGCGTCCTTGTGTAGTTTTGTTTTTTAGATGTTACTCGAGTAGTGTGCCAAAGTTTTTTGAAATATAAAGTAGGGTATTTAAGTAGGGGACGGCCAGGAGCTGCCATCCCCTACAACCCCCGTGCCCTCTTCGGCCGGACGATTCAACAGGATACGGCTCAGCGTCCGGCCACCAAATAACTCAAGAAATATAAGGTTTATATTTTCTCTACCCAAACTTACTTGTATTTGTCGCGCCTCGCCGGCGACTTAAGTTTATTTGTTATTACATTCGAATCGTTTTTATTGTTCTGATGTCATTCCGGGCTTGACCCGGAATCTAGAGAGAGTTTTCTTACAAGATGGAGCGTTTAATTTCAAAGAGGCCTTTTCTTGCAATGTACTCCTGGACCCCGGGTCATAGCCCGGGGTGACAATGGAGTTGCCAGCAAAGTTTTTATATAACAATGTTGTTTGGCTTGGATCCCAGTTCAAAGCCTGGGAGGACATGATAGAAGAGTGTGGATTTGTGAAAAATGGAAAATAAGCAAGGTGGCCGGCGAGGCCCTTAAAAAAGTTCTGGTGTCGAGCCGTCTTCAAAAAAGACCACAGAAACGTGCTTTTTGCTGTTTTTGACAAGTTCTGGAATTGACATCATGCCAGCGCCAAAAAATGGTTCGAAAAAATCGTTGTGCGAAGGGCGGTGATATTTTTTTTGGGTTGATGGGCTTGGCGCAACAAGCGTTTGTAGATTCCAGAGTTGTTGGTTCTTTGGATATGTTCGGTTTTTATAAAGTCCTAAGGCATTTTGTATAATGTCTGCTCTTGAATAAAATAGAAACGTTTTTTTTACTATTTCTGGGCAAGGTGCGTAGGCGACCATATTTATAGGAGTAGCCATTAAAAAAACGTTTTCAACCAGTTTTTTATCTTTTGCCAACTTGCCTACTGCTTGCTTTTGTAGTGATTCGATTATGCTTTTTATTTTTATTTTGTATGTGTCCACGGTTTCTTGATGTGGTTTGTGCAGAACAACTTGACTGACAAGGGCATTTATAAGATCGGTATGATTTTTAATAAATCCTTTTTTGAGCTTTAGTTTTTTAGTCAGAAGATTTAGCGAACTTTTATACTTTTCCGAAATTGCACGTGCAACGCTGGCAAGGTCGTATTCTATAAGGCTTAAAATTAAAAGTTCTTCGCAAAGTTCTTGCATTGTATTTTCGGTAATTTCGCTTCGAGCAAATTCAAGAAGGTTACAGGCTAGGTTTATTACGCTGCCTCCATGGCTGTGGCCGATAAGCGAAAGCGTTTCTTTGCCAGTTTTAATTGTTGATTGTGTATGAAGTTTTAGAATTATATGTGCCAGTTTTTCTGACCCTTCGAGGCGAGAAAGACTGTTTGGAGCGCCGTCCCACTTTATATATATAACTTGTTCATTTTTTGTTGGATTTTTTTCTAAAAGCTTTTTGCAAAAACCGCCCTCTGGCAGAAACCAGTCTTTAGTTGTTGAATATGTGCCGTGGACCAGTATTACTTTGGCTTGACCGCCTTGCTGGATTATCAGCAGAAGCAAAAGAGAAATAAATTTAAATGTTTGTTTCATGCTTAAATTCCAAGTTGTTTTCCATGATTTTTGTGTCTAATAAAATACTGCTTATATTCTGATTCGATATTGTTAATCAGTCAAACCATCATAGAAAAATCAATGTTATTGCCATGTTTTGGGGCCTTAAGCGTTGTAAACCAATAGTTATTTGGTAAAATTCAGGTAGTTGCAAAAGAGTTTTTGTCTCAAAATTAGACTTAAAAGGCCGGATGACCATGCGTGAACTGATCGATAAAGCAAAAGTGATAGCTTTAGAGTTAAAACAGGCTGCAGAGAAGGTTGTGACAATAAAAGAAGTTGACGACCTGCGTGTGCAGTTTATGGGGCGAGAAGGCTGTTTAACGCTTCTAATAAAGGAATTAAAAGATCTTGATTCGCTGGCAAAGCGTGAAGTTGGGCCAGTTTTAAACCAAATTCGTGTTGATGCAACCGAAATTTTCCGTCGATTGAAAGAAGATATTGAGAAACGTGAGGCAGAAGCAGCCAATATGCGTGAAAAAGGATTTGATGTTTCTGCGTATCAGCCGAAAGGTCGGCCAGATGGCACGCGCCACATTTATTCAAAATTTATAGAAGATATCGAAGATATTTTTATGTCAATGGGATTTTCGATTTTCGATGGCCCTGAAGTGGAAACTGATTTTTATAATTTCCAGGCACTAAACATTCCGCAAAACCATCCTGCTCGCGATATGCAAGATACATTTTGGTTTGAAAAAGATAAAAAACTTTTAAGAACGCACACTTCCAACGTACAAATTCATGCAATGCAAAAATATGGTGTTCCAATTGCTGGAGTTTGTACAGGCCGTGTTTATCGTTATGAAGCGACTGATGCAACGCACGATTGCATGTTTACGCAGTGTGAAGGACTTCTTGTTGACAAAAATGTCAGTATTTCCCAGCTTCTTGGGACTGTAAAAAAATTTTTGCAGCGGTTGTTTGATTCAAAAAAACTAAAAATTCGCGTTCGGCCTGGTTTTTTCCCATTTGTTGAACCGGGGCTCGAAGTTGATATGAGCTGCGTGTTTTGCAAAGACGGATGTTCTGTGTGCAAAAAAACAACTTGGATCGAGCTTATGGGGGCGGGACTTGTCCATCCAAATGTTTTGCGTGCAGTTAAAGTTGACCCAGAAGTATATTCGGGCTTTGCTTTTGGTGTTGGCATTGAACGTCTCGCAATGCTGCGGTATGGAATTGATGATATCCGCTTGTTCCATTCTGGCCGTGTGAAATTTTTACAACAATTTTGAGGGCTTGCACAAAGTTTTAGGCGTCGTATTATTCGGCATATGAAGGCGACTGTAAAAATTGAAGAACGGTATTTTGAGGCTTTTTTAATTTGTCATCCTGGACTCAGATCCGGGATCCAGGAGTACTTTGTTGGTAGTGTGCCGCTAGATTCCGGGTAGATCCCGGAATGACATCTAGAGTGAAAGAGGCTGCCTACCGTTTTATATGGGGGCTTCTAATATGATCATTAAAAAGATTCTTATTCCAGCCGCAGGATTTGGAACTCGTTTTGCGCCATTTACTCAGGCTGTACCCAAAGAGCTTCTTCCACTTTTAAATGTTCCTGTTATCGATTATGTGCTCAAAGAAGCATTTGATGCAGGTCTTAAAGATGTAGTTTCGATTGTCAGTGGTGCAAAAAAATCGTTTGAAGATCATGTTGAAGCATTGGTTGCGGCCAAGCAAAATGGAAACGCATTTTTTGTGCGCCAGCGAGAGCAAAAAGGCCTTGGGCATGCAGTGTGGTGTGCTCGCGGTTGTTATTTTGATGAGCTTGTTCCAGTTATGCTTCCTGACAATATTTTTGTTGGCGGCCATACGCCATTCGAGGCCATGATACCGTTTGCACAAAAACATGGTGTTAGCATAATTGCTGTGCAGGAGGTTGCGGCAGATCAGGTTGAAAAGTATGGCATTGCTGATGTTGGAAAAATGGTGGATGGAAATATTTTTCAGTTGAACAGGGTTGTAGAAAAACCGAGGCGCGACAAATCACCTTCTAATTTGGCGATCGTTGGCCGATATATTTTGCATTCAGATATTTTTGTGTGCTTGGAAAAGACGTCACAGGGTTTTGGCGGTGAATATCAGCTGACAGATGCAATACAACTTTTAATCGATTCTGGCAGACCTGTGTATGCTTACAAAATTCAATCGAAATTTTGTGATGTTGGAACGCCTTCTGGTTGGCTTGAAACGGTTTTGGCCATCGCTTCTACTGACGCTAATTTGAGAATCATTATAAAAGAATCTATCTTTGCATCTTCTGTTTCTCGGTCTAGAGACAGTGTCAAAGAACTTGCGCAGTAAGATTTATTAAGGTTGTTATGAAAAAATATAAAAACTGCGGAAAAATTTCAAAAGTTGCATGTTCAATTATTTGTTGTACAGTGACTGTCACATAATGTGTAATGTTAATTACTTTTTGATTATGAGATGGTGTTATGAATAAAAAATTATTTTTATTGTTCTTGTCAATTGCGAGTTTTTCTAACTTAGGTGCCTGGAAAACAAGAGGTCATTGGCTTTTAAGTGACGGCGAAATAATTGGTGGTACAGCTTTAGCAGGGATCGGTGCTGGAGGACTTGGGGCTTTGCTTGCATATGGATCTATTCGTGATGAAGATGGATCTCGAGGGTCACCCTTGGTTGGAGGCCTTGTTTGTGCAATTCCTGTGGCTATTTTTACCTATTGGAAGATCAGAAATCTAACAGCTAAGAAAAAGTGTGAAGCTGCAAGTGAAAGAATTGCGAAACTATTAGAAAATGAAATTGTTTTTCCGTTGGAAACAAAAGAAAAAATAGATGTTTCTGAAGATATAGAAAAACATTTTGTCGACGAGCAATATCCGCTTTTATCTGCCAAAAAGTATTTGGATGATATGAGTAGGGGTATGGAGAATGCTTCTAGTTTGGCCATGGCCGTTGCCGAGTATACTGATCAGGTAATAAATGTAAAAAAAATGGAATCAAAAAATCTTAGAGAGCTTTTAGAACTATGCGCTGCGGGTCCAGAATGCGAAATAGGAGAAGAATACCTTACAGCTCTTAAGGTTGGAGCTAAAAGGATTCGTCCTATTGTTAAAAAGATCCTTTTGGTGCTTGCAAAGGATTCTCGTTTTGAAGATCAGCGTCGTAATTTTAATCGCGATCAGCAGCATCAGCGAGAAATGGAACTTTTAAGAGAGCGGAATGATATTTCCAGAGAGAGCAATAGAATAAAAAGAGAGAAAAACAGAAGAAGGCGCAGAGGCAGTTTTTTTGATGAGTGGTGATAAATAAAAATTTTATTTGTAGATAATATATAGAAGCGCCGGGAAGAAAACCCCGGCGCATATTTTTTTATAGTTTTTTAATTTCTCTAACGGTTTTCCAGTAATCGGATACAAGATCATGCGATCCGGTTACTGCAACAACTCCATTGCGTTCATCAACTGAGTTTTTGGCCGCGTTAAACGCTTCTTTGAGCGATCCAAACGCATGAGCTCTGATGTTTATTGCACGTGCGCTTTGTGCCAACTCTGTTGGGTTGTAGCATGGTATGTCGTTTGGTAGTGGAACAAAGAACAGTTTCCCTGAGATTTTTTTGAGCAAGTACCGTGATAACTTTAGAATTTCTGAAACGTTAGCGTTTTCCTTAAGCCCCAAAATAACGGCAATGTTACTAATTGGCCTGCGATAATGCAGTAGCCGTAATCCTAAAAAGACGTTTGAAAATGCGTCGTAATTATCTGCGTTGTCGAGAAGTATGGTTGGCTTTTCTTTTTCAAGAAGCTCAAATCGGCCTCGAAGAAGTTCAAACTGTGTAGTCCAAAAGTTTTTTAGTGTTTTTACTGGGTTAAGCTCTGCTGCTCGCTTTGCCTCAAGTGTTGGTCTTCCTCTTTGTCCTTTTTGTGTTGCAAGCAAATTGCCGCGTAGGAATGGAGAAAAATTTCCTTTGATATCTTCTACATAAATTTGAGCTATGCGTTCTGCCAATGATGCTGAGCGTCCATAGAGTTGTTCGTAAATGTATGGAAGTGGTGCAAGTTTTCTTATTGGCATTGCCCATTTAAAATTACGTTTTTTTGCTTCAGCCTTCATTTTTTGAAGTCGCAGTTTACTTTGTTCTGCAGAGATGACCCATGAGCCTGGCTTTGCCACTCCCATCATTTCAAATGCAGTTTCATCTAAATTATTTCCACAAAGATTTGTATCATCTGCTGTTGCTCGTGTAATTGCAACGATTTGAGGACTTAGTGCTGTTGTCGCATCAAGTCTTCCGCCGAGGCCAACTTCGAGTACTGCCAAATCGACATTTTGTGATGCAAAATAAAGGAGAGATGAAACAAGCATCAGTTCATACGATGTGGCACAAATTTTATTGGCATGAGCAGTATCAAGAACTCTCCCACTAATTTCTGCAAAATGCCGGTTATTAATATTTTGGTTATTGACACTGATTCGTTCGTTATACGAAAGAATATGATCAGAAAGTAAGGCGCCGGTTTTAACATTTTCTTCTAGAAGAAGTTTGGCAGCTAGGTGTACTGTGATGCTTTTACCATTTGTTCCGCCAACGAGAACGAATTCCATTTTTTTTGAAGGGTTGCCGAGAAGGTCGTCAAGTTGTTTGACGCGCTGTTCTGCTGCGGCTTCATATTTAATTTTTGGAAGAACGTTGAGTAGCGTTATGACTTCATTATAACTTCTGTTTTTTTCCCGCTTATGTGTTGGCTTTTTTGAAATATTTTTTTGCGGAGTTAGCATTTTTAGCTCCTTTTTTTTTGAGATCCCGGGTTGGCCGAAGCTCCTAATCAGGGGATTGGTTCCTTTCCTTTGTTCCAATATTTATGAACGGTTTCTAAAATATAATGTCAAAAATACTATATTTTTTCGCATAGGTCTCTAGGGTAATTATTAATTTGTAAAAATATTTAGCGCTTTTAAGCTGAAGCATTATGATGTTTAGGTCGAGTATTTCATTATTCGGTCCTATAGAATAAGTGTAGTATGATGGTCAATGTTATTTCTTAATTGAGTAATATTTTGTGAAGTGGAGTTTGTAGTGAGTCAAACTAATTTTTCTATTGATCGGTATGTTACTCAGAAATTTGGTGAAGAAAAAGTTCTTGAGGCGTGGGAACATGTTAAGGCCGCTAAGAGCATTACTTTGCTGACTCATGCAAGTGCCGATGCAGATGCTCTTTGCTCGTGTGCGGCGCTAGCAGATTTCTTAATTAGTAAGGACAAAAAAATAGAAGTAGTGTTGTTAGATCAGCCCAAGATAAAACCGTTTTATAAAGTAAAACCAATTTACATTGGTCGGCATGTTCAAAGTCCGGATCTTATAATGGTTTTGGATACAGCGAATCGTGAACGAATGTATTGGACCAAGGAATTTGATGGCATACCTCTTATTAATATTGACCATCATCGTGACAGTACTTTTGATGTTGAGTTTAATTTTGTTGATCAAAAGGCTTCCAGTGCATGCCAAGTGCTTGCTTCATTTTTGGTAGCTTGGGATGAATCTGCTATATCGTCTTTTGCTGCGGAGGCTCTTCTCTGCGGCCTGCTTGATGATTCGATAATATTCAGATCTCAACTCTCTGATGCAAAAACGCTTCGTGTGGCGGCATTTTTGATTGATGCTGGCAGCGATTTCCTGAAAGTTAAAACTCGAATTTTAACGTATAAATCATCGTTTGTTGTAAAATTTTGGGGCATGGTTTTATCGCGTATAAAAAACATTAAGGGGAATTCTCTTTCTGTTGCGAGTATTGCGCAAAGTGATTTTGAAAAATTTGGAACAGATAAATCGGTTCTTGGCGGATTCGTTAACTTTTTTGCCGGCCTTGTTAGTTCTGATATTGTTTTGATGCTTGTCGAAAAAGAAGATGGAACTGTAAAAGGTTCTTTTCGTTCCAAGTATTACAATGTTTCTGAGTTGGCTAACAAATTAGGTGGTGGTGGGCACAAAAACGCTGCTGGATTTGAATTAGTAGGAACCTTGCAAGATGCTGAAAAAGAAGTTATTTCAAAGTTCTAGATTCCGAAAAATAATGTGATGCATGCCCCTGCTGCAAGAGCCGGGGCGAATGGAATTTTGCCATAAAGATTTTTTCGAACAAAATAGAGGTATGGCAGTCCAATAATGATACCTAGGATTGCTCCAAGGTTAAGTGTCATTAGCGCTGCGTGAGGCCCTAAAAATGCTCCAATCATGGCGGTTAGTTCTATGTCGCCTGTGCCAAGACCTCGCTTGCCAGAAAATTTCCAAAAAAACCACGCGATTGTTCTCGGAAGAAGGTAGCCTACAAGGGCTCCAAGCATGCTGTATTCAAAAAAAATTCCTGTAAACCCAAGAGCAGAAAACGTTATCCAGAACGGAACTAGCCATATGCTGCAAAAACGCGGAACCATCATTTCGCAAAAATCTGAAATTGTTGTAAGAACGAGAGATGCCAAAAAAATTGAAAAAATCAGAAACGTTGTAAGATCTCCTGTCAATATTGGCAGTTTTATTACATGAGCAAGCCATAAAAGTGGAATTACAGCAAAAAGCGAAGAAAGGTAGGCAAATTTATAGGGTGAACCCCGCAAGTTTACAATGAATAAAGCTAACCAACCTACGGTGAGTAGTAGAGCTAGTGCAAAAACGAGCATCATAATTTTCCAAGCTTTATGAGACGTCTTCTTGGATTTTTTCAAACAATGTGTTTAAGTACCGTTCTTTTTCTTTACCCGCATCGTAGTGAAAGCGAATATCTGGCGTATAACGCGAAGGCAAAATATTTGAAAGTGCTTTGCGTACGGAAGGTTTGTACAATATTAATGTTGAGCTTGCCTTTGTATATTCTTCTTTTGGATTTACTCCAGAAAATGTCGAAAAGAAAATGTGGCACAGGCTGCCGTCTGGAGAAAGTTCTAAACGTGTGACAAAAAGTTTCGACAACGCCTGGTCGTTTGCAAAGAGCTCCTGCAAAATAGGAGTAAGCTCGCGCAAAATATACGACTGGCGTTGTGCTCTTTTTATGCTACTTGGAGTGCGTACACTCGACATCTAAATCCTCAATATAAGCCAAATCAATTCTGACTATTTTAGTCGCCCATAAGATATTCGGCGTTTTTCATGAGGTTATGTTTGATCGCTCGAACAAGGCGCTTGCGGCGTCTTTGTGTTGGCGGTTCAAAATAAACTAGGCGCTTCATATCACGTACTACACCTTCACGTTCAACCTTTTTCTTAAGTTGCCTAAGGCTTTTTTCAACATTTCCTGTCACTGAGACTTCGATGTTGTAACTTTTTCTCGAACTCACGTCGCATCCACCTCCGAGTGGGCTTCGTCATTAATCAGCTAGAACAACACTATGTATGTAGTATACCTGTTTTTTCATTTAGTCAAAATAAGAATCGTACTGTGCCGTTAAGTGTCTTTGTTCTGTAGGTCATTTCGCCACCAATATGAGTATGGAATGCCAGGCCCATTTCCATATTTGGAGAAGCCTCGTACATAATTCCGCAATGCAATTCATGACAGTTCCAGATCGAGCGCTCTTCGAGAAGTTTTAGTCCTTCTGTAAAAAGTGTTTGCCGCGGAGCAGAGACGTCTTCACAGGTCAAAGTATCTTGTTGGTGGGCGCTGTAGCTGTAGTCAAAATAAAAACTAGTATCAGGAATAAAATGAATAGAGCGCATCGAAGCGTGTGCAAACCAAGAGTGGCCAGGATCACGTTTAACTTTTGTTGTCCATGGGTAAAATCCATTTTGTAGACGATGGTTGGGGACGCGAAATTTATCAAATACTTTGTCATTAAATGAAGTAAGGCCGCCGCCGACACTTGCAAGGATGGTTTGGTGAAAGTCGATGTTGAGCGCTCCTTCGACGCAAACACCTGTATGGCCATCGTTACCGCTTGCGATAGAAAATGGCTTGTCGTGATCAAGTTTTTTGCCAGTTGGTAGCCATATTCCAACAGAAACAGATGGTGCAAGTGTTGCAACATCGTTACCATCATTATCGCGAAACACCAGTGGATAGCCTCCGGAAAGTTGAGCATAGGTGTCTTCTAGGACAACATCGTGTACACGGTTTCAAGAAAGCCCAACTTCGTTCATAATTTCGTCTAGTTTGGATTCGGTAAGTAAATATTTTGTGACATCAGAATCTGCACTGGCGAGTGGTTCAAGGGTTGTTGGTGTCATTCGATATTCGCAAGCGCCTCCTCTGATGGTGATATCTGCACCTTCAAAAAGTGCGAGCCTTATTTCACCTCGAACACCAAGTCTTTTAAAGTCTACGGCCACGGAGTGAGCTGCGTCAGTTATGTTTGCTGTGTCAAAATTGTTATCTGCAGTGTTGGTATATTTGGTATCTAAAAGCTCTAGCGCGGCTTTAAATTTTTCGTAATTTTCTCCGGTTCCCGCAGGCTTGGTTCCTGCCCAAGTTGAGTTCGGTAAATCATTGGCACCGTAAGCGTCGTCAACGGCAGGTAAAACTCCGTAAAAAATACCGGCCGTGTTCCAAGATCCGTGTTCTGCACCAATTGCTACTTCGTTTCCTTTGTCATCGCGTGAGCCGGGAGCATCTTGATAGTATGGGGAAATCTGAAATGAAGTAAGCCAGTCGCCCTTTTCGCGGCCTTCTGTTGAAGGAGGATAGGGATCGATGCCAAATACAGAATGTGACGGAAGCGGTTCAATCCTATTCATTTGTGGTGCGGTTGTGGCCCGATACGTTGTCATGAGAAATGCTGCAAAAACTACGATTGCTGAATTTCTTACTACGTTTTTAATTTTCATGCTTCGCGACCCTTAGTTTTGTGGCGCAGAATGCTGCTTTTAGAACGATAGGTTCATACCATTTTAAAGCGATGTTGGTCAATATGCCCATTATCCGTAGAGACACAAAGAAGTGTGTTTTGATATTTATAAATCATTATCGATTGGCTGTTGACTGATATTGCCCGCTGCATGGTAATGTTAATGCGAGTTTTTTAAAAATTGTAAGGAGGGGAAAATGAAAGCGTTGTTTATTACTCTAATACTTTTTTCTTTTGCTGGCGGCATTACACCTGGAGTAAAGGCTCAAAGCAGAAGTGTTGCAAAGGGAAAAATTGAAGATATAGCTAGAGAGGCTGGAGAATTAGCACAAGCTGCTGGCAAAACAGTTACAGAGGCTGGAGAATTAGCACAATCGCTTGCAAACGCAATAGCTGCACTAAGGGTTGTTCCGGAAAAAGAGTGGAGGAGTGCCGCAGAAGCTGCTGGGAAAAAAATCCCAGAGGCTGTTGCTAATGAGTTTTGGCAAACATTAAAAACAAAGATGGTTCCTTTAGGGGTTGAGCTGGAATCACCAGGTGGTGCATCAGCACAAAAAGTTGGTCAGTTAATGTATGCTATGAAATCTGTTATTGGTCGCTCAGAAAAAATGTTGGGAAGACTTGTAAAACAAGACGGATGGCCAAAAATGGGGGCAAAGCCTCCTGTTAAATCTGGTACTAAAAAAAGAAAAGCAAAAGAATTTAAGGCAGCGAAAGCACGCAAAAAAGCTGAACAAATGAGTGCAAGAATGCTGGCGATGCCGAAGAGAAAAGTTGTTAGAAGTGTGAAGCCTACACTTGCAAAACCTACAAAATTGGCAAAGCCCGCAGCGCCTAAAAAACTGGCTGCAAAAACTATGAAGGTGCCGAAAGTTTCTGGTAAAAAGCCTACCTTGGCTGCGGCACTAAGAGCTCGAGGGGCAAAGATTCCTGCTTTGCCAATGACCTCTCCTGCGATGGGAGCCATGCCGCCACTCAAAGCGCCCAGAAAATCAATGGGATTACCTAAATTTCCAGCTATGAAGGCTATAGGTCAAAATGGGCCTGTAGTTTCTCCAGGAATGTAATAAAAATATATCAAACAAAGGCGGGGCGGAAAAACTGTTCCGCTTTTGTTTTTAGAGAGGATGTTTTTTGCTTGAGGCTTTGATTTGCCGTTGCTACCCTTATCAGTAGTTTAAACATTGGTTTTTAAATGCTTTTTGAGATTGTATTGCAATGGAAAATCTGTTTTGTTTTTATTATCAAGCTGTTACAAATCGAGAAAAAACGTGGTTTGTAAATGGTGTTTTCCGCAATGAGCCAAATTTGTGTATTGAGCGGTGCATTGATAAAAAGGCTAATATATTTGAATTTTTTGTTCCTAAAGACATGGAGTCACACTTTTTAAATGTGGCCCAATATCTTCTAGAAAACGGCTATTTGCTTTCGATCGAGAAAAAAGAGAATCGTTTAATCAAAAACGATGTTGTCTAAATCGAAATGTCTTTTATCCTTTTTTGAATTTCTTTATATCCAAGCATGTCGTTAAGTTCATGAATGCCTATTCCAGAAGTGCTTCCGGTTAAAACGTAGCGCAAAAGAGAAAAAATAGCCTTGGGCTTAAATCCTTCTTTTGAAGCGACGGTTTTAAAGTTTGTTAAAAACGACTCAAAGTCGTCTTGTGCTTGGGATTCATTCTGCATTATGCCAACAAGTTTTTTTGTGTGATTTGCATCTAAAATTGGTTCAAGTTCACTGATTACAAATGTTGGTTTTATAAAGCGAAATTTTAATAAGGCTTCAAAATCAACAAGTGTTTTAGCCTCATCTTTAACGTGTTGAATGAGATTCAAAAGGTCTTTGTCTTCAATTTGAATGTTTTGTATCAGATGTTTTAGAAATGGTTTAACACGTTTTAAAAGATCTTGTGCTTCAAGGCGTGCAATCCATTTGTGGTTGACCCACAAAAGTTTTTCGACGTCGTATTTTGAACTTCCTGTTGAGCTAATATTGTGGAAATCTAATTTTTTCATCAAACCTGATAGGTCTTGAATTTCATCTGTTAGGTGTTCGCCTGTCAGGCGTCCGCCAACCAAGGCGAGATAGTTACAGATGGCTTCTGGCAAAAAACCTTCGCCTTTTAGATCTTTTAGGGAAAAGTGTGCCGAACGTTTGGAAAGCTTTTTGCCGTTATGGTCACACATCATGGGAAGGTGCCAGAAGACCGGCATTTTTATGGCGAGTGCATGTGCCATCGCTCCCTGCAGGGCTGTGTTGGAAAGGTGGTCTTCTCCACGAATAACGTGAGATATTTCCATTTTCCAGTCATCAACAAAGTTTGTGAAAAGAAAAGTGTAGCTGCCATCTGAGCGGGTGATCGTAAAATCAGAAAAGTGTGCTAAATCAAATTTTTGTGTGCCGCGTGCCATATCCTCAAATTCTACCCGTTGCCGATCGTTTATCTTGAATCGCCACACAAATGGTACTCCTGCGGCAATTTTTTGTTTTACTTTGTCTGGTGGTAGGCCCAGGCACGTACGGTCGTAACGTGGTGGTTTTCCTTCTGCTGCTTGTGCTGATCGTTTTGCTTGCAGTGTTTCTGGAGTACAAAAACATCTGTAAACAAGCCGGTTTCCAACAAGCGTCTTAAAAACATCGTCATAAATTTCTTTTCGATCTGACTGACAATATGGTCCATGGGTCCCGCCAATTTGTGGTCCTTCTTCAAACTTGATACCAAGCCATACAAGGTCTTTAAGAATTGTTGCTTCGAACTCGTTTGTATTTCTTTCTTGGTCTGTATCTTCGATGCGCAGAACAAGGCGTCCATTGCGTTGATGAGTGAAAAGATAATTGAGAAGTGCTGTGCGAATATTTCCAAGATGCATAAAGCCTGTGGGAGAAGGAGCAAAGCGAGTTCTTATTTTCATTGTTTTCAACCTGCTTGTTAGGATTGTTACTCAAAAGTGCAGCTTATATGTGGTGTAACGTCTTTAAATTTTAACATACCAGGCTTAGACCGGGATCCAGAGGCATGTCGTTACTTTCGAAGTTCTGCTGGATTCCGGATCAAGTCCGGAATGACATTTGATGTTTTGTATCACATTGAAGCTTACTCACTGTACTCGCAAGATAGAGCGTGTCACGAATTTTTTGTAAGTTCAATAAAATAGGTTTTGAATTGGCAAAAAAGTTAAAAAAGCCTACAATCTAGAACGTCTTAGCACGAATTTTGACAGAAGGCATCAACAATGTCTCATCGCAAAAAGCTACTAGAAGCAATAGGAAATACTCCACTTGTTGAGTTTGATTTGGCGTTGCCATTTCCTGTTTTAGCAAAGCTTGAGTATCTCAATCCTGGTGGAAGCATAAAAGATCGTTCCGCTTTGTTTTTGGTAGAAAAAGCTGAGCGCGAAGGTTTTTTAAAACCTGGTGGTACCATTATCGAAGCTTCTTCGGGCAACCAAGGGATTGCTTTGGCAATGATTGGGGCTGCTAGGGGATACCGCGTAATTATAACCGTTCCGCGAAGGACAAGTGGTGAAAAAGTTGCCACTATGAAAGCATATGGTGCACAAGTTGTCATATGTGGTGATACAGGCGAAAAGGGTGCAGAAAGTTATTGCGATGTCATAAAGAGACTTTCTTGTGAGATCGAAGGCGCTTTTGTTCCGAATCAGTATTTTAATAAGTCCAATGCTCGTGCACACTATGAAACAACGGGCCCAGAAATTTGGAAACAAACCGCGGGAGCTGTCACTCACTTTTTTTGTGGTGCTGGCAGCTGTGGAACCATTATGGGAGTGGGAAAATATTTAAAGCAGTGCAATCCTGAAATCAAAGTTTTTGGCATTGATGCGCAAACTTCAGCGTATTCGAGTAAAACTCCCAAGCCTTACCAGAACGAAGGCATCGGCATCGATTATCCCGAAAAAGGATTGTTCCAAAGATCAGCTGTTGATGGAATTATTCCTGTTTCTGATGATGCAGCATTTGCTCGCACCAAAGAACTAGCCAAACGAGGAGTCCTTGTTGGTCCAAGCAGTGGGGCTGTGGTGGAGGGCATTGTTAGTTGCCAAAATAAATTGAAAGCTGACGATGTTGTGGTTGCGATTTTTGCCGACTCTGGTCGGGCATATTTGAGCAAAGTTTTTGCAGAAAAAGACACTGCTACATCAGCACAAAAAAAACTGCACGTTAAGCCGGCAGTCAGGATTTAATGAAGTTTTATTCGTATGAATCTGTTGGCAATAAATTTTTATTGCTAGAAATTAATTCTTTAAAAACTATTCTTAATAATCCTGCAGATCTTTTTTCTGGGCTTAAAGCTAATATTCAAACCCAAGTTATAAAAAATGGTTGCGATGGTTTGTTGGCCCTTGTTCAACAAAAAACCATTTTGGTTTTCAACGCCGACGGTTCTTATGGGCAATTTTCGGTTAATGGAGCACGATGTGCCGCTTATCACGTTTTGCGCGGCTCTGAAAAAAAGCGAATCAGTTTTTTTGTTGGTGATGTTTTGGTAGAAGCGCTACGTGCAGAAAAAGCTGGTGCTGTAACAATTCGGCTTTGCCAAAACGCAACAGTAGAGCCATTGGTTTTGAGTTCTGTTAAAGGATTTTTTGTTGATGTTGGCAACCCGCATTTTGTGGTTTTGCAAAAAATTGATAAAAAAGCATTTTTGCAGCAGGCACTAATCTTGGCTCAAGGAAATGAAGAGACTGGTGGTGCAATTAATGTATCGTATTTTTGGCTTAAAGATGATGGTGCTGGTTACAAAGGCATTGTGTATGAACGTGGAGTGGGGCCAACGCTTTCTTGCGGCTCTGCGGCGCTTGCATTGGTAAATGTTCTATTAAAAACCGGTCGACTTAATCTGGGGGACCAAATTTCTATTTACATGCCAGGAGGAGTAATGATGGGTTTGGTGCTTGATGAGCGTTGTATAGAAATTACTGCGCATGTTTCTTGTGGCAATTTGATTTTGTAAGAGGTATTTGCCTTCCTCACAAGGTCTTTTTTGCATATACTGCGCAATGTTTTACTATGTTTGAAAATAGATGGCTGTTTTAATTGATGGTGGGGGGGAATTCATGCTGAATACAATTAAGGAAGGTTCTACGTGGAGGCTTTTTGCTCAGATAGACTGGGTGACAAGGCTTGTTCTGCTAGCACTTTTCCTGATTTCTATCTGTTGTGTGGCCATTATTATTGGGAAAAGCATTGAGCTTGCTGCTAAGCGCAAGAATCTTAAAGACTTGTGGAAGCGAGTTTTTGCGGTTAGATCGGTGCAAGATTTGGTAATGATTGCAGGTAGAGTTCGTACAACGCTTGGCGGTACGCTTCTAGCACATATTTTAAATGGAGCAGGGTATCATATAAAAACAACGCCGGTTGATGAACGTCCAGAAAAACTTTCTGTTGGCGAGCTGGAACACCTTGCGATGACTTCAGAGCAGCTTGTTGAGCAAAATGTTTCTGAAACCGAACAGTTCCTTCCGATATTGGGAGTAACGGCAGCTGCAGCTCCGCTAGTTGGACTTTTTGGAACCATTTGGGGGCTTATACATTCGCTTGTCAGTATGGGGCAAGAGCAGAGCGCAGATTTGTCTGTTGTCGCGCCCGGCATTGCTGAAGCTCTTTTTACAACTCTTGCTGGTTTAGCGGTTGCTATTCCGGCTCTTGTTTTTTTCCATTACCTTTCGAATCAATTGCGTAAAATTGAATGGAAACTATTTGCTCTTAGCGATCGTGTTTTAGCGGTTGTTCGGCGTTCGAGTGGCGAGTAGGAGGGAGTATGAAGAGAAATAGAGCGCGTCGAGGCCGCAGATTTGATTTGCCAGAAGTTTCATTAACTCCTTTAATCGATACAGCTTTAACGTTGTTGGTTATTTTTATGATTGCAATTCCGGCAGTGCATAACACGATTCGGGTCGATTTGCCGCAGGGAAGTAGTAAAGAAGTTGTTGGCAAGCAAGAAATGGTGCTTACTGTAAGAGAAAATGGTGAGCTTTTGTTTAACAGCTTTCCGGTAGAAAAGGAAAGTTTGGCGCGCGTGGTTAAAGAGGCATTGGGCAATCGCGAAGATGTTCCTGTTTCGGTTAATGCTGACAAAGCCGTTGAATACGGAAAAGTGGTTGAAGTTGTAGATCAGTTAAAACAGTCTGGTGTTAAATATGTTGCCATGTCGCTTAGGCCAACCAGGGCTGTTGCAGGAGCTTAGTTATAAATTCATGTGGACATTCGCTATTTTTGCTTCAAGTATTTTTCATATTGTCTTGCTTTGGGTTTTTTCGGGCATGATGCAAGATTTTGCGACTGCTCACTTTTTTGTTTCTGGATCAAGGCTTGCAAACAAGGAGCTTGTTTGTGCCTATCTTCCTCCTCCTGTGGCACGCAGTAGGAGGCTTAAGCCTGTTTGTTGTAAGCAATTAGCTTCTTGTGTTTCTGATCGGAAACCTGCATTGCAGAAACCTGCACCGCAGAAACCTGCACAAGATGTTAAGCCTCAGAGGCAATCGCATGAATTGGAGCCAGAAAAAAATGTATCATCTGAAAATGTGAACATATGCAATGTAAATACATGCAAAAGTGAAAAAAAACTTAGTAGTAAGCATTTTGCTATAAATGCAGTAGAGAGGAAAAAGTCTCACGCGCGCGCTAAGGCTCAAGTTGCTCTCGAATGTGAAATTATGCGATTGTGGAGTCCTCCAAATGGAGTTGAAGACGGTACACAAGCGATTGTGCAATTTTCTGTTGATGCGTCGGGAAATGTGAGTGCCTTTGATATCATCAAGTCATCTGATGTGCTTATTTATGATTTAAGTATTGCTCGCATTGCGCTGGCATTTAACTTTGAAAAATGTTTATGGGGAAAAGTATTTACCGTTGAATTTTGTTTGTAAATGGGTGAGGGAGCCTTGGTAATGCAGAATCTTAATAGGATTGTTTTTTTTGTTGTCATAGGTTGCCTATGGGGCGTTCAAAGTGAAGCATTTGTGGTAAAGGCTCGTGCTGGAAAAACAAGAAAAACATCTTGTATTGTTTCCATTGAAGGTAAAGACGAGTTGATACGCCATCTAGGTAGAGTCATTGCTTTTGATATGGATTTTTCTGGCCAGTTTAAGACGTCTTTAAATCACGATATAAGCAAAAGAAGTGATAAGAATTATCATAAAGCTCTTTTTGAAAAAGGCATTGATTTGTGTGTGTATCTTTTGGACTTGTCTTTTGAAGGTCGTAAGCGAGTTGGCCTAGAGGTTGTTCAGACTTGGCTTGGGAAAAAAGTTTATTCAAAAACAGTTAATTTGAAAACAGAAAAGGCCATCAAGCATGGTCATTCAATTTCGGAAAAGCTTCTTTTAGCGTTGACTGGGAAAAAAGGAATTTGTTGTAGCACGCTTGCATGGTGTGAGGGCGACAAGGTTGTTTGTTCAGACTATGCAGGAATGCAGAGCAGTGAAGTTGTAAGATCCCCTGGCATGAAATTTGCTCCTTCTTTCCATACAAAAGCTCCACTTCTTTTCTTTTCTCATGCTACAGATCGAAACAGTGAGCTTAGTTCTATAGATTTGTCGACGGGGCGACAACGAGTTCGATTTTCGTATCCTGGATTGACAATGCAGTTTGCGTTTTCGCCAGATGGTACAAAAGGCATTACATGTATGTCTGGATCTCGAGGCAACACCGAATTGTATCTTTATGATCAGGCGCTATGTAACAGCCTGGGGAAGCAAGCTTTTACTCAATTGACGAAAAATAATGGCGCCAATGTTTCTCCGTGTTTTTTGTCCAATGGTGATGTGATTTTTTGTTCTGACTACCAGACTGGTCGAAATGGAAGGCCTCAACTTTATTATCTTGATGCAAAAACTAAGAAAACAGTCAGATTAACAAGCGGAATTGGTTATTGTGCAGCACCTTCGTATTGTGAGAAAAATAAAAAAGTTGTTTTCAATAAGCCCATAAATGGGGTTTTTCAATTATTTTGCTTGAGTCTAAAGGATTTTGATGTTACCACATTTAAGGATGGTATTGGGTTGCCTATTAAGCAGTTAACGTTTGGGGGCCAGGATAAGACTGAGCCTCAGTGGCATCCTGAAGGTGATTTTGTGGCATTTATGCAGAGCGCACGCGGGCAAAAAACTGCTCGCAAAGCACAGGTTGCCATCTTTAGTGCTGTTGATGGAGCCGTACGGGTAATTACTCAATCGGCTACAGGGCGTGGTTTTCCAGCCTGGACTGACCGTACCCTATATTAGTTTGTGAAAAAACTGTGATTTCATTTTGAATGATTTCTGGTGTTTGTGTGATGGTTTTAATACAATAGAATGATGTTGAGTGGTGACAGATAGTCATCTTGAGTGAGGCTCGTAACCGTGGTGATGTGGGAATGAAGAAGCCAAAAAAAATGTTTAATGGACAGGCTCCAGGGCCACGGTATTTGTTGATTTTACTTCTACTTGGGCTTTTTGGGGTTTCTATTGCGCTAAATTACTACTCGTCACCTTCAAAAGAACCAATCATGTATTCCGAATTGGTCACTTTGATAGAAAATGGACGTATTGAGAGTGCGGTAATTGATGGGCATACCGTTTCTGGTAGCCTGAAAAATGGTGAAACATTTACGGTAAATGTTGTGCCTTCAGAAAGTTTGTGGGAAAAACTGCAAGCTGCTGGTGCAAAAGTCAGTGTTATTCCGCCTGAAAGTTTTACTTGGTTTTATTATCTAGTTGGTTTTGTTCTGGCTATTTTGCTGATGTTTGTAATTTTTATGGCTTTTTCGTATTTCCGTAATTCACAAGATGGCGGTGGTTCAAACCGAATTTTTAGTGTTGGAAAAAGTAAAGCAAGATTTTATTCTGCCAACGAAGTTGGAGTTAAATTCAGTGATGTTGCTGGGGTGGAAGAAGCCAAGGAAGATTTGCTTGATATTATCGATTTTTTAAAAGCTCCAAAAAAGTTTGGCCGGATTGGTGCAAAGATTCCTAGAGGTGTTCTTTTAAGTGGGGATCCTGGTAATGGAAAAACAATGTTGGCTAAGGCTGTTGCCGGTGAGGCTGGATGTCCATTTTTTAGCATAAGTGGTTCAGACTTTGTAGAAGTTTTTGTCGGGGTTGGAGCTTCGCGAGTTCGCGATTTGTTCAACCAGGCTCGCAGGCATTCACCGTGTATGGTCTTTATCGATGAGATTGATGCTGTTGGTAAAAAACGTGGTGTTGGAACTGGTGGTGGGCATGATGAGCGCGAGCAGACATTGAACCAGATACTGTCCGAGATGGATGGTTTTGCAACACAACCTGGTGCTGTCATCGTTTTGGCTGCAACAAACCGTGTTGATGTGCTTGATAGTGCACTTATGCGGCCTGGCCGTTTTGACCGAGTTATTAATGTTCCATATCCAGATCAAAAAGCGCGTGAAAAAATTCTTGGAGTTCATGTTAGGACAGTAAAACTTGATCCTAAAGTGAATTTGGGGAAAATTGCTCGTGGGACTTCTCGTTTTAGTGGCGCACAATTGGCAAATTTGATTAATGAAGCTGCTCTACGTGCAACAAAGGCTGGAAAAAAACGTGTTGAAATTGAAGATTTTGAGCAAGCTCGAGACAAAATTATTGTTGGTGCTGCAAGAAATCTTGTTAGGTCAGAAGAAGAAATAAAGAAAACTGCGGTTCATGAAGTTGGACATGCACTTCTTAATTTGCTGCTTCCCGAAACTGATCCGTTCCATAAGGTTACCATCATGCCACGTGGTAGAGCGCTTGGGATATCGTGGTCTTTGCCTGTTGGTGACAAATATGGTCAAAGTTCTGAAGAGTTGCTTTCTTATATTATATCTGCTCTTGGTGGCTTAGTTGCAGAAAAAATGGTGTATGGAATTACCGGAACTGGTGTTTCTCAAGATTTAAAGCAGGCAACCGAGATAGCTCATGATATGGTGTGTAGTTATGGTATGTCGCCACTTGGAATAGTTTCTTATAATCCTGGCAATGAAGGTTATTGGAATTCTGAGATTCATTATTCTCAAGAGACCGCTGCGAACATCGACAAAGAAGTGAGGCGTATTCTTGACGAGTGCCGTGAGCGTGCAGCTGAACTTTTGACGGAAAATCGTGAAAAGTTTGATATATTTGTCGAAGAGCTTATTAAGAAAGAAACTCTTCATGCAGAAGAGGTTTATGAGCTGCTTGGTTTAGAGCCACGCGAAATTCATAGTTTTAATCCAGAAGTTGATTTGGAAGAGCCTCATGATGGTGATGATGAAGATATTTCTGGTGGTGGAGATGGGGAACCAGATGGTTCTGAAGTCGCATAAAAATAGAAAATAGGTTTGGGTTAGTCGTTTTAAAATTTGAAAATGCCTGTCTATGTGATAAAATCTCCACCTGGAGACGCTGTGGTTGGACTGGTGTGTCTGTTGTAGTTGTGAAAGGTTTTGATAGATGGCGAATATTTGTGCAGTTTGTGGAAAACGACCTAGAGTTGTAAACACAGTAAGTAATGCGAATAACAAGGTTAAACAATGGTCTTATCCAAATGTGCATGTTATGCGCTTTAGGTACCTTGGCAAAACCAATGTGTTTCGCGGAAATGTTTGTACGCGATGCGTAAGAACTGGAAAAATCGAGAAAGTTGTTTAAAGTTGTGCGTTAACGGAGATATTGTTAAATGGCAAATCTGAAATCCTCTGCTAAAGATGCGAAGCGAAGTAAAGTTAGAGCGTTGAGAAATAAAGTCCGCATGTCCGAGATAAAAACAGTTAGTAAAAAAGTTTTGGAACGGATTGAGGATGGCAACGTTGAAGGTGCAAATGAAATGTTCGTTGTTGCCCAAGCAAAAATCGCTCGTGCTGCAGGGAAGGGAACTCTAAAAGGGAATACCGCATCTCGAAAAATTGCTAAGCTTGCGAAGAATTTAGCAATCGCTGCAGGGAAACGAAAAAACGCATAAAAGATAAGCTCCTGCGTGTGGGACGTGCGGTCTGGGGGAAAGGTGGACCATGTTCAAAGCCGGTAAAACTGTTTTGGTGGTTGATTCCATTGAAAAAGCAGTAAAGTTCTACACAGAAAAGCTTTTGTTTGACATCAAAGATCTGCGCGTGGACAAAGAAGGTGAAGTACATCTTTGTTTTGCTGAGTTGAGAAAAGGGAAATGCAATATTTTCTTTCGGTTGCCAGAAGTTTCTGAGTTGGCTGAATTCAGTATGGTAAGACGCTGTCCTGGCCGTTCAACTGGGATTCATATTCAAATCAAGCGTGGTATTGAACGTTTCTACGAGCGGTGCCGAAAACGAAAATTAGATATAGTTTCTGATCTTGCTGCTGATGGTGGCGGCAATCGTCGGTTCGAGATTAAAGATCCTTTTGGGATCCTTCTCACTTTTTCTGAAAGTGATTCGCTTGTTGCTCCGGAACCTAGAACCGATGAATTCTGCGGATTTGAGCTTAAAGGTAGCCGTGTAGAAGTTGCCAAAAACGAAAATGAACACGAAGATCTCGTTAAATGGCTGCGTGGATTTGGTATTTCACGTCGTGCTGCAAAAAAATATATCAAACGTTGGGGCAAGCGTGTAGCTGCAGAAAAATAAAATAAATTTGTTTTATGTAAAAATAAATGCTGGGCGGGTCTAACGACTCGCCCAGCATTGTTATTCCTTGATATTATTTATTATTTAACAGGAAGTTCTTCAGGAAGTTCTGTTAAAACTTCTTCAGTTCTTGTTTCTTCTTCTGTTGGTTTTGGTTTCTCTGCTGAAAAAAGCGGTGCGCCAAAGAATCCTATAAACATGAGTGCCAATAATGTTTTTTTCATGGTCTTTCCCTTTCCACAGGTTTTAGACAAATTTATACAACTACATTTGTTGGATGGTAGATGAGTGAGCTGCTATTGTCAACGGGCTGGAAGCTTCAGATGGGCGATAAACTTGTTGGGTGGCATCAAATTCTGTTCGATTTTTTCGAGTGAGTCGAGATTTTTTAGAAGATGAGTTTGCTCAATATCGATATTGCCTATGGCCGTTCTAGTTAAGATATGTGTGCTTGCACATGTGTTAAGTTTTTTTGCAATGTCACAAGCAAGAACGCGAGCGTACGTTCCCTTAGAAACATGAGCTGTAAATTGTAAAAAAGGTGATTGCCAAGAAATGAGCGCGATATCGTGAATGGTAATTGTACGCTTTTTAGCTTCTGCGATTTGTTCAAGTTTTGCCGCCTCGATTTTTCCTGTTCGAGCATATTTGTGAAGTGATGTTCCTTTGTGTTTGAGGGCGGAAAAAACTGGTGGAATTTGTTCTTGTTCGCCAAGCATATTTTTTAAAACAGATTCAATGTTTTTTTCAGAGAGTTCTGGAATTTTGCATTGGTCAATGATGGTACCTTGTGAATCAAGCGTATCAGTTGTTTCACCAAGCTTTGCTATTACTCCATATGTTTTTGACAAATTGGAGAGTGTGCCAAGATTTTTTGTTGCATCTCGGCCAATGGCGATAATCATAACACCGCTTGCTAGGGGGTCGAGTGTTCCTGCGTGCCCAATTTTAATTTTTGTTTTAAGAAGCTTTTTTATATGGCGAATACAGTCGTAAGACGTGATACCAGATGGCTTATTAATCGTTAAAAATCCACACAAAGGGTTGGCAGCCATACTATCTAATTAAGTTGTTTTTAATATTTTATTCATGACAGTAAGGCTGCCGTTTTATGCAAAGAAGTCAATCTTTTGCTGTTTACGTTTGTTTTTGTTTTTGCATCGTTTTTGGTTTTTCTACTCCAAAAAGTTGTTGTCGTAATTGTATGACTTTAGTTTTGATTGCAAGTAGTTTTTCTCTAGGAACTTTTACAAAGTCAGACCGAATTTCAGGAAGAAATTCCTGAAATTCAATTTGTTTTTCAATTATTGGTGCTGGTTTTGTTTTTACAGTTTCCTTAATTATTATTTTTCCCTTTGGTATAGCATGCGCTGTTTTTTCTATAGATTTTGTTGTTGGAGTAATCCTTACGGCAACTTTGAATCCTAAAAATTTATCAAGAGGGAGAGTGTTGAAAGTTTTTGGCTCTTTTTTTGCGGGTGTTTCTGGAGGAGCTACTTCAATTATTTTTTCTTGTTGTGCAGGTTTTAATGTTACGAGATGTTCTTTAATTATTTCATCCGTTTCTTGTTTGTCGATTTTCATACGTTTTATCGAGCGAAAAACTTCGGCATCTTGGATTGTGTAAAGTTTATCTGGAGCCTGAAGGATTGTTGCTCGTAGGTTAAAACGCTTCTCCCAGTTGCGTATAGTTGACCGTTTCATACATAGGTTCTTGGAGAGACTGTCGATTTTGAAAACTTTTTTTGCAGCATGTATTTTTTTGTCATTAGGCATTGCCGGCTCCTAAAATATGGTGCGTCCAGCATCAAAGATACATGTTCTTTTCTAGCACGATAGCTATGCTGCTTGGAACAGTTTGTGGCGTACAACAAGGCTTTTCTGGTCAAATAGCCTGTTTGTTGCTATCATCCGCGTGATAGTGGTTTTACGCTTTTTCGGTGCAATGGACTAAGGAATTGCAGAGATGAAAAAACAAGGTAACAGTGGTCTTTTAAATGTGCTCCTTATGGGGGTTATGGCATTTTTGATATTCAAATTTTTCTTTTCATCTAAGCCAGTAGACAACAAATCTCTTGAGGGCCGTGTTGACCTTTCGGGCCAGGTGTTTCAGGCTCCTGTAAGCCAGCTCGAAACTAGGCCACTTAATAAAGAAATAGATTTTATCGATCAAAAGATTCCTACTACAGATCACGAAGTTTTTGTTGAAACATTACTCTGTGAATATACATTTTCTCCTAATGGTGCTGTGCTTTCTGGCCTTGATTTTAAAAGTCATCGTGGAAAAGATGGTACTCCACTAAGAACTGTTTATAAGCGTGAGTTTGAAGAACGTGAACAAGGATGCTTTTTATTAGCGTTTGATGAAAAAACTCCATACGTTTACAAACTCGTTGATACAAAACATGAAGATGGAAAGCATTTTGTTACTTTTGAAGCAGAAGCGCTTGGTTGGGTTATCCGCAAAACGTATCAAATGAATGACAAAGATTATCGCCTTAAACTTAGTTGTTCATTTAAACCAAAGACTCCTTCTGCAGGGACAATCAGGCCTCGCTTGTTTGTTGCAGGACCGTTCTCTGGTAGCGTTGTTGGCGACAAAATTAATGGTGTAATAAACAGCCTTGATAAGGAAGGCATCAACAAGGTTACTGCAACACAAGAAAATGATTATGGATGGAAGTTGCCTGCAATTTTTGGTGCAGAAGATAAATACTTCTTACATGCTTTGTATTCAGTGAGCAACGAAGAATTTATAGAGCGTGCGTACTGCAAACGTTTAAGCAATCGTGGGCTGTTTTCAATTTTTGAAAGCAAGGAGCTTACAGAAGGAACTTCTGTAGAAATGAGTTTTTACTGCGGTCCAAAAGTTGTTGCAGATCTGGGTGCTGTTGATGTGCGTCTACAAAATGTTCTTGATTTTGGATGGTTTTCAAAACTTTGTAAGTGGTTGCTCTTGGTTCTTGAATATTTGTTTGCGCAGCTCGGCAGCTATGGCTGGGCGATTATGCTGTTGGCGTTCTTGATCAAGCTTGCGTTTTTACCCATTTCTTTGCTGGCACGGAGAAAGGCTGCAGTTGTACAGCGCTTTGAAACGCAGAATGCTGGAGCTATTCAAAGCATTAACATTCGATATAAGGGTGACTTTGTAAAACGTGGTGAAGCGATTTCTAAATTTTATTCAGAGAATGGTATTTCTCAGTTTGCAAAGATGGCAAGTATGGTACCGCTATTTTTGCAGGTGCCGTTTTTGATTGCACTATATCGTGGGTTAAGCAGTTACATCGCATTGTATCAAGCAGAGTTTTTGTGGCTTGCCGATTTGTCTTCCAAAGATCCTTACTACATCTTACCAGCGCTTCTTGGTGTGTTAACGCTTATGCAACAAAAAACGACTCCGGTTGCTGATCAGCGAGCTAAGTGGATGGCATATATTCCGTCCGTTTTAATTGTTGCTTTTATGGCAAGCTTTCCTGCTGGTGCTGTACTTTATTGGTCTATGAACACCTTTCTGATGGTTGCTGAAGAGCAACTGATGAGACGTATATTTGGTTTCGGTAGAGCATAGGTAAAAGTATGTTGGAAAATTTGCCGGCGTTGAGAAGACTGGTTTCAAATCTGCAAAAACTGCCGTATTTGGCTTCGAGAAACGTATACCGCATCGCGGTGCACCTTCTCAGTTGTAATCAAAAAGATATTGAATCTTTGCTTGGAGCACTTGAGCATGCGCGAAGCGAGATAAAGCGATGCAAAGAATGCTTTAGTTGGAGCCAGGGAGCAGGAAAATGCTTCGTGTGCTCAAACCACTCACGAGATCGTTCGATTATCTGTGTTGTCGAAACTTGGTATGACTTATGTTCCATTGAGCGTGCAGGCGATTTTCGAGGTCTTTATCATGTGCTCGGTGGCTGCCTTTGTCCTATGGAAGGTGTTGGTCCAGAACATTTGACCATCGAACAACTTGCATTTCGTTTAAATAATAAAGAAGTAAAAGAAGTAATCTTGGCAACAAATCCGACGCCAGAAGGCGAGGCAACGGCAAGTTTGATTGCATCAAAAGTCGATCCTGCTTCTGGAATTAAAATTTCTCGGCTTGCTAGTGGCGTGCCGATGGGCGGAAGTTTAGAATTTATGGATGGTATGACAATTCATAAAGCGATAAGCGGAAGACAACCATTTTAAGTTTATTGAGGAGAGATGATGTTAATGAATTTAGAGAAAATACTTTATAACGCCGTAATTTTGTTTGCGATGCTTATTTTGAGTATTGGAGTTGGAAACTATTTTGCGGTTACTCAGTACATTAGCTTTGGGTTTGGAGTGGGGTTAGGAATCTTTGTTCTTAAGATTATACAGATACGGCGCGATCATCGTTGGGTGATTCCATATCTCGTTTTTTCTATTGCTGTCTCTGTTGGTGTTGGTTTTGTTGCAGCTTATATAATGAAGTTTTTTTCGTAGTATAAAATTGATAAGGGAGAACGTTTGTGGATGTTTTTCGCAATCGTAGAGAACAACTCATAAATAATATTCACGAAATAAAAGATAACGATTTGATCATTTTGTTTTCTGGTTTCGAGTCTTCACGCACCTCTTTTCGTCCAAGTAGCTGTGCATATTATCTAACCGGCATAGAAGATTCCGGTGTTGTCATAACAATTGCAAAATCTGGCAGAATGCAAGCCTTCGTTCCGCGTTATGGTGTAGACCGAGGTTTGTGGTGTGGCAGCCGTGCGGTTGACGATGCGTGGTGGAAACAAGCTGGCTTTGATTCAGTCAATTATCTTGGCGAAAAAATCTCTGGTTATTCTCTGGGTATGCCGATTAAAGAACAAAGTGTTTCCAATCTTCTCGACTCTTTAAAAAAGACGGTGTCGCAAGGCGGCCAACTTTTGACGCTTGGAAGCCTTCATAAAAACATAGGAAATGAACAATATATTTTTATGTCTCAGTTGGCGATGCTTGATAGCAAAATTTCAGAATCTTTTTTCGATATTTCCGAAACAATTTGTGAAATGAGGCGAATAAAAGATGAGTGTGAAAAAGAAGCTTTAAAAAGGGCGGTTGAAATAACGGTTGCTGGCCAGCATGCTGCGGCTTGTGCAATTAAGCCTGGCCTTGCAGAATGCGCTGTGCGTGGTGCTATTGAACGTGGATTTCTTCTTCATGGTGCACTTAGATGTTCTTTTCCTTCAATTGTAGCGACTGGCAAAAATGCAACAACGCTTCACCATACATCTGGACAAAAAGTTTTAGAAAACGGCGATTTAGTTATCGTTGATGTTGGTGCAGAATATGGGTTTTACGCTGGTGATTTA
This sequence comes from bacterium, assembly GCA_030629865.1. Taxonomy (GTDB): domain Bacteria; phylum Babelota; class Babeliae; order Babelales; genus DAOVOC01. The sequence goes on along the minus strand of DAOVOC010000001.1, from coordinate 1,573 downwards.
ACCAGAACGTATCCGGTTTCGGGAAAGTTTTCTGACAGGCAAAAAGAATTGTATTCAGCGGTTCTTGAAGCTCAAAAAGCTGCAGAAAAAGCGGCCAAGCCTGGAATGTTTTTAAAAAATGCAAAAGAGAGTGCAAAATCGCTGCATCACATAGCTTTAAAGTCGTTGTCTACTGCAGGGCTAGAAAAGTTTTTTCTTCATGGAGTTGGTCATTACATTGGCCTTGAAGTTCATGATGTTGGCGATATTCTACAGCCGCTTGAACCTGGGTGCACTTTTACCATCGAACCAGGGGTTTATATTCCTGATGAAGGAATTGGCATTCGCATCGAGGATAATTATCTTATGACAGAAAATGGTGCCATCAGGTTGAGCAGCGGCTTGCCAAGAGAGATTGGCGATATAGAAAATATAATTGCTTCTTAACATTCCACGTTTTTATATTTTTTCTTTTCAATGCCATATACAAGCTTACGCCTTTTTGGTGAGACTGCCCTTGCTTCATAAAAACTGACTGCATAACGTTTTGACTTTGTGCAACATGAATGGTTTTTGAGGAGAAGGGATGCTCTCAAAAATGTTTAAGTGGTTGTTAATTATTTTTTCAATTTTCATCAATTTTGTTTCAGCAAGTGTTATCAAAGGAACGATGATTGCCTCTTTGCAGGGGCCTGTTCAAATTGAATGCTTTCGACCTGGATGTGCTGTTTTAAATTGTATTCCGAAAAAAGGAAGCTTTGAGACACGCATAACACGCATGGAGCACCATCTAGTTGATGCTGCTTTTCAAATTGAGATGGAAGGGCCTAGTGGTCCAGGAAAGCATCTTCTCTATGCTTCACCCCACCAAAAGTTTTTTGATTCTGTACGAAACAAATGGTTTGAAGCACAGCGTATTGACACAAGCAATTGTTTGCAAAATTCACGTGGCGAAACGGTTAAAATTTTAAAAAACAAACCGGTATATCTTCTTGATGATGATGGTAAAACTCGTCTGTTTTTCAATGCTTTTTCTCTTAAATTAGAAGAGTCTCACACATTTTATATTTGTGAACGAGTTGAATTCTTTGGTCAATGGCCGCATCATTGCATTCTTTCACACAACGGTGATCCAGTCACAATAGGTACTCTTACTTTTGCTGGCGGAGCTTTGGCGAGCATGACACCATCACTTGCTGGAGTAGGCCTAGGCGGCACACTCGGAGTGATTGGTGCAACGCTAGCAACAGCAAGCCCGCTGGTGACAATCGTTGTTATTGGTACTGCTGGATATGCTGCATATAAATTAGGTGAAATGTCTTGCGGCACAATAAAGTGTTTTTTCAACTGGGCTTTTAAGAAAAAGAAGAAATCCAAGTCCATTACCTTGCGTATTGAAGTTGCCAACCCTAAAGCTGTTGAAATTTTAAATTTGAAAAATAAGGGACTTTATAAGAGGCGAATTGTAGTCCCAAGTGCAACACTAGCCTATCCGATAACTACTCCAGTTTCTTCAAAAAATACTTGTGCTGGTGTTTTAAATCCAAGAGATTTTCGAGGCCTACTATTTAATTTACACATGATCGTAAAAATG
>DAOVOC010000047.1 GCA_030629865.1 bacterium | reverse complement strand
TGGTGAGGCCAAAGTAAGAAAACTTGAGGGGGAAATTGAGTTTAGTAAGAACCAAGCTGTAAAAGTTATGAAAAGAGAGGCTGAGCATAGAGGAAAAACTCTTAATTATCTACGGCGCTCTGCATCTAAAAACCCACAAAAACCTACTAAAAGTCGTTAGCATCCAAATTCCTTTTTTGGTCTTTTGCTAGCTTCCTGTTATTATTTTTTTTCCAAATGTTTATTTGTTTTTTTAGGGGTTTTTTACCATGGGAATTCGTACATTACTTGTAGTGATGGTTAGTTGTTTTTTTGCTACGTGTTTTTCTATGTCTTCAGAAAGTTCTTGGCGTTTATTCTCTCTTAACCTTTTGAAAATGCAAGGGAATGCTGGAGAATTAAAGACTATTATTTGTGATGCAAGATATAGCGTTTTTATATCAAAAAGCCTTGTGGATAGATTTAATGTATTAAAAAACCAGCTTGTTGAAATTTTGAAAAATAACAAAGCAGTAAAAAAAAAGATTGTCAAAGTTGGTGTATTTGTTACCGAAGCCAACGGGGATGCTAGATTAAATTTCCATTTACCTGATAAATCTTTCGTTTCGATTGCTTTTCATGATGATGTGAAGCATTTGTTTGTGGATGAAAATCTAGTGATTGTTGATAACAAAATTTTTTATTCTGATGTGAATAACGCCAGAGATTGGGAAAAGGTAAGTTGTATTGAAAAAAGATTTCCCCCGAATGACAAAGTCACTCAGGGGAAGGAGAAAGGACCCTTTTACCACCTTTTTTAGAAGGTCCTTGTATTTTACAAAATGCGTGTGAGAAATCAAGTTTTTATTTTAAATGATCGCAATTTATTAATGGTTTAAGATAAATTTTCTTTTTGTAAAATATGGTTTCAGGGTTTTTGCTATTTTTTCTTATAGTTTTACCGTTTGAATGTTGCCTTCGTTTTTTGTGAGTGTGTTCCAATCAAGTGGGCAAGTGATAATGATTTGGGTTTTTAATGATTGCAAAAGCTCTATGCACTGTTTGAGCCTTTGTTGATCTAAATCGGTTAAAAAGTCGTCCAACAGAAGTATACCGCGGTTTTTGTATGCTTTGTTACTGACGTTAAGCTGTGAACATTTTAAAAGCAATGTGATCAGTTTTTGCTCGCCGCGAGAAGCAAAGGTCCGTGCACAGCGTGCAAAAATTGTTGTTTCAAAGTCGTCCAAATGTGCGCCGAACGAACTGCGCTTGAGGATTATTTCTCGATCAGTCGTGCCTGTGGCGCATAATTGCACCCAGAAATCTTCAAAACTTTCACCCTTAACCGTTTTTTTTCTTTGATAACGAAGTGTGATAGAAAGGTTGTGATCTGTGAAATGTTCTTGTAGAAGGCGGTTTGCTTCAAACTCTATGTCGCATAATGCACTTTCGCGTTGCAATTGAATTTCAACTGTTTTTCCCCATAATTGTTTAGTCCACGTTTTAAGACTTTCTCTATTGGGATTCCCTGCCCATAGTAATGCATTACGTTGTGAGAGAATTTTTTTGAAACTTCTGATTGTTTTGTTCCATTCATTGTTTAGCAAAAATAACGTTTGGTTAAGGAAATTTCTGCGAATTTCTGGGGATCCTTTTACAAGTTCAAGATCATCGCTTGTAATACTGACGGTGCGAAAGAGTCGTAGAATCTCACTAGTTGCCCTGGCCGGTTTGCCGTTAAGTTTTACCGATTTTGCCTTGGTGCCACGCTTGGTTGTGTCGTAGCCAATTTGGATTTTGTGACTTTCACCTTCATTATCTTCTGTTATGAGTTCGATGTAAAAAAACTTTGCACCAGATTTTGCAAGTTCTTCCGATTTTCTTGTTCTAAATGAGTGTGCGTAACAAGCATAGTTTAGTGCTTCGAGCAGGGTGCTTTTTCCTGCGCCGTTGCGGCCTTGAATTATGATCTGGTCGGTATCCATCTGGAGCGTCTTCGAAGCAAAGCAACGAAAGTTCCGGACGAAAAGCTTTTTAGCTTTCATAGGGACAGCACTTTCCTCTTCTTGTTACGCGTAAACGCTAATCTTTTCCTTCAAGAACAGGCATAACGAGGTAAATAAATTCACCATCTTCGTTGCTTGATTCAAAAAATAGTGGTGCAGATTCGTCTTTTGTCGAAAACGTTACTGTTTGGCTGCCAATTGCCTGGGCAGCTCCAAGAACATAAGGAGAATAAAAACGGGTTGTGATATTTTTGCCATCATAATTTTCTAATTCAAGCGTTTCTGTAAGTGAGCCAACTTCTTTGTTGTTTAACGAAAGTGTTAGTGTTTTATTTTCTGAAAAATCGAACTTTGTTGAAACGAATTTACCAGCTAGCAAGCACCCCGCCCTTTTAAGGGCGCCGACAAGGACATCTCTTTTAACAGAACCAGTTGTAAAATCTTTTTTTTCTAAAATTGGTTCATAATGAGGAAACTTGTCAGCAATCAATCTTGTAAAAAAGTTAAAGTTTCCACCAGAAAGAACAAGAAGTCCGCTGCACGTTCCTAAAAATATTCTGCTAGCGTCTGAAGATTCTAATGTTTTTTTGAACTCAACCAGTGCTCGCTTTGGAAATATCCATGTTTGTGTTTCTGCAAGTTTATACTGGTCGGTTTTAATTCTCGCAAGTGAATGGCCATCAGTTGCAACAAATGAAGTGCCATTTTCTCCACATTCAATAAACAATCCATTTAATGCTGGGTTTGCGTTATTTTGAGGGATAAGTGCTGTAACCCTATCAAGAATTCTGCTTAGGAAATCTGCGTCAAGGTCCATCAGATTTTCTATGCGTTCTGGAAAGGGTGGGAAGTCGCCAACGTTTGATGTTGAAAGTGATATGCCAAGTCTGTCTCCTGCCATTCCGGCAGCGATGGCAATCGCTTTTCCATTCCATGTGAACGTTAGTGAGCCAGAAAGTTCTCTGACAAGATCGAAAAGACGTTTGCCATGGACAAGAAAATCTATTTGATCGTCAATTTTACTTTCAATGGGCAAACTGCATTGCAAACTAACTTCAAGGTCGGTGGTCTTTAAAATAAGTTCGCGGGCATTTGCCTGAAAAAGAATTGAAGATGTTACATCCAGCGCAGTTTTTTTACCACAAATTTGCTGCATCGAAGAAAGAACGTTTACCAAATTGCGCTGATCTACAGAGAATGATTGCTTCATTAAAATGTTTCCTATGTTGTGTGATTCAAATGCTTTGTAAGTAACTGCCAACAGTATATGAAAGCATGCAGCATGTGAGAAGCGTAGTTTCTAAAACTCATGTTAACTCGAACGTGGATGTTTTGTATCATATGCCTCTCTAAGACGGGTCATATCAACGTGCGTGTAAATTTGAACTGTGGCAATATTTTCGTGTCCCAAAAATGTTTGCAGCGTACGCAAGTCTGCTCCGCGCCCCAAAAGATGGGTTGCAACAGAGTGTCGCATAACGTGCGGCGATACTTTTTGAATTATTCCCACCGCTTTTGCAAGTTTTTGAAACAATGCTGAAATTGTTTGACGAGTTAATGGTTTTACAATGCCTTTGCTACAAGAAAAGAAAAGGTGTTTACACGAACCAGAAGGACCCGACCATTTTTTTAATAGTTTGATGCGAACCTTGTCTAAATAATGCTTTAAGACATTTAATACTTCAGAAGTTAATGGAAGCGTTCGCTCCTTGTCTCCCTTACCAATTACACGAATAAACCCTTCATCTAGTTGAACTTGGTTTGTTTTTAGTTCAACTAACTCAGTAACACGCAGGCCAAGTGAATATAGCATGATAACTATTGTCCAGTTTCTGATGCCTTTTGCGGTTGTATCATTTTTTGCATGTTTAAATAAATCTGAAATCTCTTGTTCAGAAAGACATCTGGGTAAAGGTTTACCCCAACGTGGCTGCTCTACCCCGGCAACGGGCAAAGAGATGCTGTGTTTGCGCTTTAAAAAAACGGCAAATGTTTTGATTGTGGCAAGCCGGCGGGCAACGGTCCGTGAGCCTATTTCCTTCTGTTCTGTCTCACTACGCAAAAATGCTTCTATGTCTGTACGCACGCATGTTTTAATGTTTTTTTTGTTCTTCTTTAAATAAACAAAAAATCGCCGCAAGTCGCTATGGTAAGCCTGGGCGGTATTGACTGAACAACGCTTTTCTGCCAAAAGATATGATTCAAAATGTTCTAGAAGCTCAAAAACTTTCATCTTTTCTTCCTTCTCTCGAAAATCATCTAATGAGTTTATTACACTTTCATAGTTGAAAAAACATCCAACTCTATGAAGTGGAAAGCTCATGAAAAAACTCACAACTTTATTTTTAGTTTTTAGCGCCTGCGGAGCCTTTCTTAACGTGATTGGGCAAACCAGGAAAACAGTGAAAGCAAAAGAAGAAAAAAAGCCATTAATTGAAAAACCCAAAGCATCAATTTCAGAATTGCGGGAGAAGCTAGATAATTTAAAAAAAGAGGTCAAAAAAACTGAAAGGGAAGTGCAAAAATCTATACAACCTTAATGAAGATGGTTTTCTTACAAAAATGATTGACGATTCTTATAAAATTGATCGCAAAAAACCCAAAGATATTCTTTCTTCATATCGCTATGGTTCAACGAAAAGAGCTGGAGATAGTAACTTTGAAATGCAAAAGACTATTGATAAGCTTAAGTTTATTACGAAACCGTCGAAGGCCACATTGTTTGCTCACGAGACAGCTCGCAATACCCGTAAAAGACTTAGGCGATTATCAATAATCACGAAAAGAACAGCTCAAAAACTAACGCAAATTTTTTTGAATAAAGATTGGATTACAGGTCTTGCATTTAAGGCTGAACAAATTTTTGAGAAGGGCAAAGAAAAAAAGACGGCTAAAAAGGTAGCAAAAGATCCAAATTACAAACAAAGTAAAAAATTGAAAAAAGAGATTCGTAAAACAAAACTCAAATTGCGAAAGCGGCAACAAAGCTTGACGGAAACAAGGTCAAAATCCAGGAAATAAAATTGATAGTAAAACTTGATAAGCTATTTTTTTTGCAAGTCTTCGTCAAGTTTTGTTTGTAGTTCCTTTACTCGCGGTAATTTTAATATTTCTTCTTTTAACTTATTTTGCAGCTCAACAACTTTAGTTAATGAGCCAAAATTTTTGTGGAAAGCTTTATTAAGGTGTTCAATTTTCTCTTTGTTATCAGCAGCTTCTTTTATGTCATTATCTAGTTTTTTACTTAGTTCCATCGCCTGTGGTGTTTCGAGCATTTTTCTTTTAAAATTTTCTTGTAAATCTAAGACCTCAGGTAAAGTCATCATCTTTTGTTGCATGATTGCAATTTTAGCTTGCGGCGTTTGCTTGCCGATATACATTAGTCCTAGTACAACAACGATCAATGCAGCGAGTAAAATAATTATTCCAGGATTCATGTGATCCTCCATTTTATTAAGTATTAATATGCTCGTGCAACTAACACTTCTTCTTGAGCTGCCGCCTCACATGCAAAACATTTACGGCCAGGGTTTGATTTTCCAATGACAATGCGTGTAAAAGCTTTGGCTTCTTTCAGTCGCAGTTCACACTCTGGCGCTTTGCACCAACCAACCTGATGCAGGCCGCGCTTGTCTTCAATATCTTTTTTGAGTTGTTCAAACGTTACATTGTCTGAAGCCATGTGTGTGTTGGCTTTTTTAAATGCTGTTGCGCTTGCAAGCATTGCATCGTGAATTACATCAAGTTCTTTTGTGACAGTTTTCGCAAGAGCATCAAAGGGAATAAACTGCTTTCTCTCTTTGCCTTCAATTTCTATCCGCCGCACAAGGACGGCAGTTCCTTTGTCTAAATCGCGGCTACCAAGCTCGATACGCAGCGGAACGCCCTTACGTTCGTAGTCAAAGAATTTACTGCCAGGAGTTTTGTTGTCAGAAACATCGGTGTATACACGAATGCCGGAAGATTTGAGTGTGTCGTGAATCTTTTGTGTTTGCTCAAGAACTGCAGCATTGTCACCACCTTTTTTGACGATTGGGACAATAACAACTTGTATCGGTGCAATCTTTGGAGGAAGCACAAGCCCAAATTTATCGCCGTGGGCCATAATGATCCCGCCTATCATGCGGGTGCTTACCCCCCAGCTGGAACACCATGGAACCTCTGTTTCGCCCTGTTCATTATTAAATTTGATGCCAAACGCTTTTGGAAAGCTGTGTGCCAACAAATGAGTTGTGCCCCATTGCAAAGCTTTGCCGTTACGCATTAGAGCTTCGATAGCAAAGGTCGATTTTGCACCTGCAAAACGTTCGTGCTCGGTCTTTTCTCCCGTGTAAACAGGAACTGCCAGGAAATTTTCAGTAAAATCTCTGTACATCTCTAAAGCATCTATTGCCATTTTGCGCGCTTCTGCTTCTGTGGCGTGAGCCGTATGCCCTTCTTGCCACAAAAACTCAGTTGTCCTAAGGAACGCGCGCGGGCGCATCTCCCAGCGCACCACATTTGCCCACTGGTTGATTTTTAGAGGCAAGTCCCTGTACGAAGAGATCCATCTGGAAAACATGTCGTAAATTGCAGTTTCAGAAGTAGGTCTGATAACGTATGGCTCGTCTAATTTTGAACCGCCCGCATGCGTGACAACTGCCAGTTCTGGAGAAAAGCCTTCGACATGCTCTTTTTCTTTTTTAAGGAACGATTCTGGAATCAACAAGGGGAAGTAGGCGTTTTGTGCGCCCAGATCTTCTTTTATCCGTCTGTCGAGCTCTGCAACCATATTTTCCCAGATGGCATAGCCATAAGGACGGATAACGTTGCAACCACGAACTGGGCTGCTGTCTACAATCTCTGCCTTGGCAATTGTTT
>DAOVOC010000061.1 GCA_030629865.1 bacterium | reverse complement strand
GTCCCGTTGCTTCAACAACCCAGTCGATTCCGGTTTCTTTCCAGTTAAGTTTGGTTGGATCGTTTTCTTGGAGCAGAAGAATCGAGCGGTTATTTATCTTTAAAATTTTGCCTTCTTGAACAACGGTTTCTGGAAATGGTCCCATAACAGAATCGTGACGAATCATGTGTTCAACTTGTTCAAGAGGAGCTGGGCCTATGTTGATTGCTGCAATTTCTAACGCTTCGGTTGCTTTTTTATTTTCAAAGATGGCTCGCAAAAACGTTTTACCTATTCTTCCTAGGCCGTTGATGGCTATTTTCATGGTTTTCTCCTGAAGATAGTTTGCATTTCAAAATATATTAAATTTACTTTGTTGTAAGATTTAAAGTCCAACTTCCCTTGTGATTTGATAAATGTTTTCGGGTATTGTTATCCACACTTTTTTTTCATAGCCATAAATGTCAAATACATGTATATGAAATGATTTATTTGGAAAATCAGAAAATGGATTCATGTTCCAAAGTTCTTTCAGGGAGGAGAAGTCTTTGCTAAGAAAGTATAAATTAAGTGCATATTTGTTAATTTTTTCAATAAGACAATTTTCATATCTTTTAACAAGCAGATTTGTTTGTACTTGTTTAAGCATTGGAGTGAAGTCTTCATCTATTGGATGGATTAATGTTTTTGGGAAAAAATCTTTTACTTTATCCTTTTTTAATATCATTGAGTAAGCCAACATGGCGTGTTCTATGTGGTTTTTCCACAGAAAAAAAGGAATTTTTTTTATTATTTTTATATCAACCTCTTGAGTTTTTTTTGGAGCTCTTTTGGATTTCCAGATATTTTCCATATTTGTTTTGAAGTATTTTGAAAGACTCCATTTTTCAGGTCTAAGTTTCAAATTCATTCCATGTTTCAAACTCATTCCATGATTTGTTTGAATTCCAGCAAGGCATAAAAAGATTATAAATATTTTTTTGTTCATATAAGCCTTATTATTAAGATTGATTTTTAGGTGATCGAAAGTTTATAGGAGTTGTAAGGAAATTTAAAGAATTTAAACTGTGTTTGCCTAATAATAGGACTTATGCATTCCGTACTCTCGCCCGGCGAAGCTCGATGATGCTGCCTCTTTTCTTTGTTCACTTACGTAGGTCAGGACTTGCGTAGGTTTCTAAAAAGCTCGTGTTTACAGCAAAAAAGCCTTAACGCGTCTCATTTAATCTCCAAGCATTCGATCTTGTGGTTATCGCACATTCCGACTTCTTGTCATCCCGGACTTGATCCGGGATCTTCTCTGCTAAAACTATAGCACCCCTAACTGAGAAGGGTTATTAGTCTTATTTCATAAATTTAAAGACATGAGTTTTTTCAATATTTTTTAAAAATAAGGAGAAGATCCCGGATCAAGTCCGGGATGACCAATAGTGAAAACTTGCGTAAGTCCTGATTAATGATTAATTAAAATGGATTTTTATTGAACCAGCTATCTTTGATTCCAGGAATAAATTTGCCGCCGATGTAGAGCGCCCCAAGTACATAGGTTGCAATTGCGGGTTTGCTAACTTTTGGATTAAGGCAATTGCGGAATGCATAGCCAGCAGCAAAGTCGGCAATATCAAACGGATGTTTATACATTTTTTTTTCACGTGCTATTTTTCTGCCTTTTATAAAGGCGCATATAAATGATGCGGTTAATGTTCCTGCAGTTCCATAATCACACCAGTTGCTTGGAGTTAAAAAGTGATCGCCCCAAGTTGTGGTTGTTTTTGAAGTTCCTGAGTTGTTTGAATCGTCATTATTGTTTGCTGAGTTTGCATTTTGTACTGATGGTTCTGTTGTTTTATTATGCTTTTTTTTCCCTTCTTCTTCTTGTTTATGAAAACCTTCAATGATTTTTTTAAATGATGGATTTGTTTTTGTTTTCCAATCGGTAACTGTATTGCCTTTGGTGACAATTGGTCCTCGAATTACTGCATTTTCATTTGAGTCAAGAAGATTGTTTGGGTTTTTAATGTGAACATGGAAAACTTCACTGTCTTTTACATAAATATTACCGTTTCCTAAACCGAATAATAACTTAGATGCTTTATATTTATAAATACCTTCAGGAAGGCTTTCTAAATTGCCTTTAGGAATTGGATTATTTCTTTTATCAGCAACATTATTGATGGTTTCATAAGAGCCACTTTTTTTTCTAATTAATTTTATTTTTTTGGGTGTTTCTGTAGCTGAAATATCAAAACCAAATGTTGTTGCAAGAAACAGTACGGTAAAAAGTTTTTTTAAATTCATCGTAAAATCCCTCAACTAGTCTGGTTTTTTATTTTTTAGTTTGGCTTTATTGTCAGGGTGAATTGTTTTTTGTGCAAGCTGGCGGCAGAAAAGGCCAAAAATGAGTTATTTTGCTATGTTGCTAAAGGTTTATTAAGTAAAAAATTTAAAAAGTGGGTTTTGTCATGAGTGCTAAAAATATGATTTTAACTGCTGAGGTGCGGCCAAAGACGCTGATTTTGGGCACTTTCTTGCCGCATAAAAGCTCGTGGCATATCGATGATTACTTTGAAGAGTTTAAAAGCCTTGTCAAAACAGCTGGAATTGATGTTGATGGGGAATTTTTTACCAAACTTCGTTCTATCGATCGCACATATTTTTTAACAAAGGGCAAATTGCGAGAGATTGTTGAATTGTGTGAGAGCGGCGATTATGAGCAAGTTATTTGTTCGGCTATGCTTACACCTCTCCAGCGGCGAAATCTGGAAGATGCTACAAATTGCCGCATTGTAGATCGCGGACAACTAATTTTAGAGATTTTTAGAAATTCAGCGACTACTGCAGAAGGCAAAATTCAGGTCGAAATGGCCGAAATTGCCGTACTTAAGACCCGAATGACTGGGTTTGGCAAAGAGATGGCTCAGCAAGAAGGCCGCATTGGTACGCGTGGACCCGGTGAAAAATTAAAAGAATATGAAACAAGATTTTATAAAACACTTGTTCAACAGGCGCAAAAACGGCTGGGGACTCTTAAGAAAACTCGTGACGTGCAACGTAAGCGGCGTTTAGCGAGCGGAATCCCACTAGTTTGTCTGGTTGGGTACACCAATGCCGGAAAATCGAGCCTGCTCAATTTACTGACTAAGAGTGAGGTTTTGGTTGAAGACAAATTGTTTGCAACGCTTGATACCACGACGCGTGAGCTTTTTTTGGAAAATGATAAAAAAGTTTTAATTTCTGACACTGTTGGTTTTATCAGCCAGCTTCCACACCACCTTGTCGAAGCATTTAAATCCACACTTGATGAACTCAGATATGCCCATGTGCTTCTGCACGTGGTTGATATCAGCAATTCGGCGTGGGAAGAGCAGATTAAAGTTGTTCACGAGACTCTTGCAGAGCTGGAGATCGAAAAGCCGATGGTCTATGTGTTTAATAAAATGGACAAGCTTTCTGTAGAAGAGCTGGCTGAGTTAGAAGGTGCTTGCTATCGTTACGCGCCATGTGTTTTTGCGCATGCTTGTACGAAAGATGGCGTTTCTAAATTAAAGCAGCAGTTGATCGAATCGTCTGATTTGTGGAAGTAAACTATGGTAAATAAAAAGGGCGAGTTTTAACGCTCGCCCTTAATGATTTCTATTAAAAGTTTACCTTTATTTTACTGATGGTTTATCGCCAAGCATTTTTACTAATCTTGAGATTTCAGGATCAAAAAATGGAGAGACGGCAAGTCCAAGCATTGTTTTTGTAAATATTTCGCGATGTTTTTTGTTCTTTTCTTTTGGGTTGAACCAGTTGTTGGAACCTTCTGCAGACATAAACAATACGTTTCCAATCATTTTGCCAGTTTCTTTACCTATGAATTTGCCGATTTTAATGCCTTTGCCAGGTTCTCCTGCAAATATTTTCTTGGCGTCGAAGATTGGTGCAATGCGCTCTAAAGCATCTATAAGTACCAGTTTGTCTAAAATTTTTCTGGTTTTACCTTTTTTGAAGAAAGTCTTTTTAGCTTCTGTTAAAAGTTTTCCGGAAAGGGTTGCTACAAGGATTTTTCCAAACAGATAGGTTGAAGGTATTCTTTTATAAAAAGGTTTTGCTTTTTCTTCTTCGTTTAAATCTTTACCTTGGTTAAAAATATGTGACGCTATTACTGGAAGAAGCTCTTCGCCAACTTTTTTGTAAAATTCAACCTTGGCATTGCCTTTTTTATTTTCTGCAATTGTTCCAGTGTCTTCAAGATAGCTTAGGAGTTCTTCTGATCCGAGGTCTGCAACGGCTTTGCCCATATCGAGCACACGGAAGTTTATTGATCCATTATAAAAACCGTCTTTTGTTTCTCCTGAAAGAAGATTTAATTCGTTCCAGCTTTTTTTACATCCCCATTGTTTTTCTTTACTAAGCCTGTCAAGAAGGTTTGTAGTGGTTTCTGTTGCACATTTGGCAAGTGTTTGCAGAGCCCATTTTTGCCAAATAGATTTTTTTGCTTTAGTGGTTTTTTCTGATTTTTTCTTTTCTATTATTTTGACCGTAGCCATTGATGGCACGGCAAAACTTAGCGAAAGTGCCAAGAGTGAGGCTTTTTTAAGGAGTTGGTTTGTCATGAGAGATCCCTTTTCCAGAGGTTGTTTTGCCGATTTTTTACAACACAGATTTCAAGTATAACAGTTTTGGCGCTATGCAAAAGGCGTATAGTTTCAAAGCCTGAAAAGTGTGGGTTTTGAGTGAAAAAAGGCCTCGCTGTGCCGCAGCCATTTCGGGCGTTGGTAGGTCGAGGCCTCTTTATTTCAATATTTTCTAGATCTTGATTAAGCAGATTATTCAATTAAATATGATGAAAGTTTGCAAAAGAGGCCTGCGCCAAAAAGGGCATAGGCTGCTATTATTACTTTGTTTTTCCTAGGATCAAACGTGTTTTTTACAGAATGTTTTAGAGCCGATTTGTGCGGTGTTTCGCTGCCCCTTGTAATCGCTGCTTTACGGCCTGAAAGGTATGTGAGTATGAACGCAGTCAAAGCCGTGGGAATACTTGAAAGAAGTGAGAAGTTTGCCGCAAAATTAAGTTTTGGTGCGAAAGAAGATCTTGTATCGGTATTATTTGTTACTGGTTCTGGTTTTGTTCCTGTCCTAGTTTCAACTTTTGTTTCTGGTTCTGGTATTTTTTCTGCTGCTGGTGGTGCTGCTGGTGCTGGTTTTGTCCCAGTTCCAGCTTCTGTTTTTGTTTTTGATTCTGGTTTTTGTTGTTTTTTACGTGCTAAATAGCCGCGAGCAACACTTTGAATGCGGGTTGTTGCAGGTATTTTTTGCCAAAAGGTTGGGTCTTTTTTTCTGAGGTCTTCCATTTCTTTCTTAGTGGCCTTTAGTTGATTCCCTGAGTTCGGAAATTTTTCCCAACTTTTTGCTTGTGAATCCCAATAGTGCATCAAACCGCTCTGTGTGATGCAAAATGTTTTTTTTCTATTGTTCGTCTGGATTTTTATTTGGGGATTGCCTTCGGTATCTGTTTGTAATGTTGGCGTGTTTAGAAAAGCGGCTACTATGTCTTGCCTAGTTGGTAGTGCTTGTGCTGGTGCTTGTGCTGGTGCTTGTGCTTGTGCTTGTGCTTGTGCTTGTGCTTGTGTTTGTGCTTGTGCTTGTGCTTGTGCTTGTGCTTGTGCTTGTGCTTGTGCTTGTGCTTGTGCTTGTGCTTGTGCTTGTGCTTGTGCTTGTGCTTGTGCTTGTGCTTGTGCTTGTGCTTGTGCTTGTGCTTGTGCTTGT